>CBDVCB010000016.1:0-41890 GCA_965372395.1 uncultured bacterium | reverse complement strand
CGCAGGGCAAGCCCTACTCCAAGCGCGACGGCGACGCCTTCGTCGGCGACTTCCGTGAAAAGGGATTCCTCGGCGACGCGCTCTTCAACTATCTCGCACTGCTCGGCTGGTCGCCCGGCGACGACCGCGAGGTCATGACGCGCGACGAAATGGTCGAAGCCTTCGACCTCGCCCGCTGCCAGTCGTCGCCCGCGCAGGTCGATCTGCGCAAGCTCACCTGGATGAACGGCGAATACATGCTGAAGCTCCCGGTCGAAGAATTCGAGACGACGTGTTTCCACGTCTTGGAAAAGGCCGGCATCGAAACCGACCCGGACTATGCCCGCCAAGTCTTCGGCCTGATCCGCGAGCGCGTCAAGACGGTGGCCGACATTGCCCCGATGGTGGCCTACTTCTTCACCGAGGATTTTGAATACGACGCCAAGGCCGTCCGCAAAAAACTCCAGAAGGACGGCGTGCGCGAAATCCTCGAAAAAGTCGTCGAAATTTTCAAAGCGTTAGAAACCTTCGACGAAGCCGGCACCGACCAAGCGCTGCACGAATTCATCGAAACCTCCGGCCTCGGATTCGGCGCCGTAATGGCCCCGCTGCGCATCGCCCTCTGCGGCGTCCCCTCCGGCCCGGAACTCTTCCCCATGCTCCAGATTCTCGGCCGCGAGCGCGTGCTCGCCCGGATCGACCGCGCAATTGGAATGTTGCAATAAAAGCAGGATACCGTGGCGAGTAAAAATAAATATCCCGATGAAGAAGCAGTGCTGGCGGAGATTCGCTTGCGCAAGACCTTCGGGCAACCCTTGAACACGAGCGCTTTGCAGATGGGTCGGCATGCCGATGCTTCGCTCTACACTTCGGGTGTCCGCTATTTCGGCAGCTGGAAAAATGCGGTGGATCGAGCCGGGTTTGACTATGCCGACGTGCGCCTCCGGGCGCACAACCGGTTCACATCGCCGGAAACGGTGGTGCTGTGCATCCAGAAACGCGACCGGCAGGGGCTGCCCCTCAACAAGACAGGGCTGATGAACACGGCCGACCCGAACCGCGACCGCGCCCTCTACCTTGCCGCCCGGAAGCACTTTGCAAACTGGCGCGCCGCCATCGAGGCGGCGGGGCTGGACTACCAGGCCACGAAGGCGATTCCTTCCTCCAGGAAATATCGGGACAAAAAGGCGGTATGCGCGGAAATTTGCCGCCGAGTGGAAGCGCGGGTGCCGGTGAACAGCCTAGCGGTGGCCAAGGGCGAGCAACGCGACGAGAGCCTCTATGTATGGGGACAAAGGTTTTTTGGTTCCTGGCGGATGGCCGTCGAGGCCGCAGGCTTCGATTATTGCGATTGCGTCGCGCCGCCCGCCCGCAAATATGCCGACTCCTCCGCCGTTTTGCGCGAAATCCGCCGCCGCTACGCCGCCGGGTTGCCAGTGAACAGCCTGCGGGTCGCCAAGGGCGAGCAACGGGACAAACGGCTCTACAGAAGCGGACAGCTCTTTTTCGCCTCCTGGCGCGCGGCCGTGAAATCGGCGGGAATCGACTACAACCAGCACCGGCGCGACCTCGCCAGAAAATATCCCGACCGCAAGGCCGTGGTTGCGCAAATCAAGCACCGGGGGCGGGAGGGGTTTCCTCTGAATGGCCTTGCCGTGGCCAAAGGGGAGCATCGCGACACCGCCCTCTACGGCTCCGCCCGCGAATACTTCGGCAACTGGGCCGACGCGATCAACGCCGCCGGGTTTCCCGCAGGGGACATATGCGGGAAGCAGCCAACCCGCTATCCCGACCCCGTGTCCGTCGTGTGCGAAATCAAGCGGCGCCATGCGCAGGGCATCGCCCTGAACCACGGAGCCCTGAACAAGGGAGAGGTTCAGGACCAGCAGTTGCTTCGGGGCGCGAAAAAATTCCACGGCGGGTGGGGGCAGGCCATCGGGCACGCCGGCCTCGACTATGCCGCCATTAGCAAAAAGAAACGTCCCTAGCCGTCCCTGCGGCGCAGGAGGCGCAGTGAAAAAGAATCCCTGTTTCGATGCGGCATCCCCTCTGGGCCGGAACTCTTCCCATGCTCCAGATTCTCGGCCGCGAGCGTGTGCTTGCGCGGATTGAACGCACCATCACGCAGTTTTTATCGTAGCCGGTTTTGCCTGGTTTCGACCGTAAACAAGCCCTTGGGAGCAGGATTATTTATATGATATATCATATAAAATAGGCTATAATTGGTTGTTTATAGCTAAAAATATATGATATATCATATGAAAATCGACGCTGGAATCGGAGCGGTTTATTTTAAAGCAGTTAGAGGCGAAGCTTCGGGTGAAGGCGATCAAGCGGGAGGTTCCGCGAAATCCGGTTGAAATCATCCGTCTCGCCAAGCCGCCCGCCGACACGCCCTTTTCTGCGAAAAGAGGCGCGTCCTACAAGCGGGCGGTTTGGGTGTGGCAAGGTTCTTTGGTGTAGGACGCGGAAAAGAAGTTCGCGGGGTTGGGTGCGATAAGCAAGACCGATCAATCCTATCTTAAAGCACAGACCGACTTGGAAGCGGAACGGTTTATTTTCAACCAACTCAAAGCAAAGCTTCGGGAGAAAACCATCATGCTTGAAATCCCCCGAAATCCTGTCGAGATTATCGATGTGGCCGAGCCGAATAATCGCCCGGTCAGTCCAAACCTTTTTATGAATGTGTTGCTGTCGCTTGCCGTGGCGGTCGTTCCGACCATTGCGGGAATTGTTTTGGTGGTCGTTGGCGCAACGCGAAAATGATCTAGGGTTGGTTGCGGCAGCGCTCGGCCGGGATGGCCAGTCGCTGCAAGAGGAAATCCTTGAACACCTGCGGGTAGGCCTGCTGTTCCAGCGCCTTTTCCATGCACAGCAACCACGCTTTCTTTTCGGGGGTTCCAATGGGGATGTGGGCGTGGGCAGGCGCGAGCTGCAGCGGGCCATACTTTTCTTCGTACAGGTCGGGGCCATTCATATAGCCGCACAGGAAGCGACCGAGCTTCTCGCGAGACTCCGTCAGGTTGCCCGGGTGCAACGCAAGGATGTGCTTCGCTTCCGGCAGCGTTTCCATCTGGTCATAAAAAGCATTCGCCAGCTTTTGGATACCCTCGACACCTCCCGCAATCCGGAACTGGTTATCGCCTTCGCGGTAGTGCGCGCACATTTTTTCAAGATTATCAGACATAAATACCTCACTAAATTGGTACTATATAACCTCCCGTTCAGGAAATTTCCAGCTTTTGGGTGAACTAATTAGATTGCGCTGGGGGAGTCCAGCGCGGGCGATTTCCCGATACAAGGACGTGCCTCCCGGAGGGGGCGCGTGGATTGCGGTTTGCTCGTTACTTCTCCAGCACCTGCAACGCGAGGTCGACGAGACCGAAGGGGGCGCTGACTTGGTAGCCGGCGACGCGGTCGGAAATCGCTTCGCAGATTTCGCGGGCGATCTCGATGCCTAGCTTGCGGCCATCCTCTTTGGTCTTCGCTTTGCTCATCCGTTCGAGGATGGCGTCGGGGACTTCCACGCCGGGAACCTCGTTCTTGAGGAATTCGGCGTTGCGGAAGGAAACCAGCGGCCAAACCCCGGCGACGACGGGAATGGCGAGGTTGTGCTTTTCGGCTGCATCGAGGAAACGCAACAGGGCTTCTGGATCGAAAATCGGTTGCGTTATGGCATATTCCGCTCCGGCATCGAGCTTGTTGAAGTAGTGCCTCAGTTCGTGTTCGGGATCCAGTGCGCAGGGGTTGGCACCCACGCCGATCAGGATGCCGGTCGGCGGATTGATCGAATTGCCGCCCACATCGACGCCGTGGTTGAGGTTGTCCACCACCTGGGTGAGGCCAACGGCATCGACGTCGAAGACGGGGGTGGAGTCGGGATAGTCGCCGAGCTTGGGCGGGTCGCCGGTGATGATGAGATAGTTGCGCAGGCCACCGGCATAGCCGCCGAGCAGGTCGGACTGCATGCCGATCAGGTTGCGGTCGCGGCAGCAATAGTGCAGCACGGTTTCAATGCCCACTTCGCGCTCGATGGCAAGCGCGGCGACCATCGAGGAGATGCGCGCGCTGGCGCGCGGGCCATCGGGAATGTTGATGGCGTCGATGCCTGCGTCTTTGCATTGCCGGCATTTATCGAGCATCGGCTTCAGGTCGATGGATCGCGGCGGGGTGATCTCCACGCTGGTGACTTTTTCGCCGCGCGCGAGCTTGGCGCCAAAGGCGCATTTGTCAGCCATTGGAATCATGTCGACCGGGGGTGTTTTCTGGTCGGCATGGCTGGAGATGACGACGTGTTGCTTTACGCCGGTGAGCGACTTGATGTTCTGGGCCATCATGGCAATGTGCGCCGGAGTGGTGCCGCAGCATCCGCCTACGCCCGACGCGCCGATCTGGATCATGTTTTTGGCGTATTCGGTAAAATATTCGGGGGTGGACATATAGATGGTTCGGCCATCCACTTCCTGCGGGATGCCGGCGTTGGGCAATACGATGAACGGCTTGGTGGTGAAGGGCAGGGCTCGCTCGGCGATGCTAAAGGCCGCCGCCGGTCCAACCCCGCAATTGATGCCGATGCCATCCATGTTTTCATCGGCATCCATGGTCCGCACAATCTGTTCGATCTTCTTGCCCCGCCGGGTTTCGCCATCCCTGCCAACGGTGATCGATGCAAAGACCGGAATACCGAATGGTGCGGCGGTTTTAGCGGCCAGCAGGAGTTCCTTTATATGGGTGAAGGTTTCGAGCAGGAAGAAATCCACGCCTTCGTCGGCGAGAACGGCCATCTGTTCGCGGAAGGTTTCCGCCAGCTCGCTGGCATGGTGTCCGACGAACAATTGATTCGACTTGAGGCAGGGGCCAACCGATCCCGCCACGAGCAGGTCGTCGCCCGCGGCTTCGCGCGCGAGTTGCACCGATGCGCGGTTGATGGCTTCGAGCTGGTCGGCGAGCCCGTGCGCCTGGAGCTTGATGCGGTTGGCGGCGAAGGAGTTGGTTTCGATCACGTCCGCCCCGGCGTCGGCATATTCCTGGTGGATGCCCCCGATCAATCCGGGGTTGGTTACGCAGAGGTGTTCATAGCAGGTGTTGATGAATACGCCCTTGGAGTAGATCATCGTGCCCATCGCCCCGTCGAAGATGAGAGGGTGTTCCTGAAGTTGCTCTAGTATGTTTTTCATGCGTTCTATCCTGCTTCGTAGCCTAGGTTGGGGGCGAGCCACTTTTCAACTTTTTCAACCGTCCACCCCTTCCGCTTCGCGTAGTCCTCGACTTGGTCGCGGTCGATTCTTCCAAGCGGGAAGTAGCGCGAGGCGGGGTGGGCGAAGTAGAGGCCGGAAACGGAGCTGGGCGGATTCATGGCCATGCCTTCGGTGAGTTCGATGCCGGTGTTGGCCGTGGCGTCCAGCAGGTTGAAGAGGATGGTCTTTTCGGTGTGGTCGGGACAGGCCGGGTAGCCGGCCGCCGGGCGGATGCCGCGGTACTTTTCCTTGATCAGCTCTTTGTAGCCCAGGTTTTCATCGTGCCCAAAGCCCCAGGCGTCGCGGGTTTTTTTATGCAGGTATTCGGCGAAGGCTTCGGCGAGGCGGTCGCCGAGGGCTTGGGCGAGGATGCAGTTGTAGTCGTCGTTGTCCTCGCGGAACTCTTGCGCGAGTTTGACCACCCCAAACCCGGCGGTGACGGCGAATCCTCCGATATGGTCGGCCACGCCGGAGTCTTTCGGCGCGATGAAGTCGGCGAGGCAGCGGTTGGGCGTGCCGTCTGTTTTAATGTGCTGCTGACGGAGGAAGTGCAGGGTGGTTTTTACTTCGGTGCGCGTTTCGTCGGTATAGATTTCCACATCGTCGCCGACGCGGTTGGCGGGGAAGAGGCCATGGACGCCGCGCGGTTGGAATAGCTTTTCGTCGATGATGCGCTGGAGCAATTCCTGCGCGTCGTCGTAGACCGAGCGGGCGGCCGGCTTTTCGAGAATTTCGGGATACTTGCCGTGTAGTTCCCAAGTGCGGAAGAAGGGGGGCCAGTCGATGAACGGCACGAGATCCTCGGCAGAAACCGAATCGATTACGCGGCTTCCGGTAAATTCCGGAACCGGTGGAACCTCGTTTTCCCAATCAATGGAAAGGGCGTTGGCGCGCGCAGTTTCCAGGGGCTGGAACGCCTTGGCCTCCTGCGCGTCGAGGTGCTGTTCTCGCAGGGCGTTGTATTCGAATTTGATCGCGCGGCGATAGGCCAGATCCTGACTCAACAGCGACTGGACCACGGCGACCGCGCGCGAGGCATCGATCACGTGGATGGCAGGGGCGTCGTATTCCGGGGCAATCTTGACGGCCGTGTGCTTTTTGCTGGTGGTTGCGCCGCCGATCAGCAACGGAATCTTCATTCCTTCGCGCTGCATCTCCTTGGCGACATGCACCATTTCGTCGAGCGACGGTGTAATCAGACCGGAGAGGCCAATAATGTCCGCACCCCATTCCTTGGCTTCCTTGAGGATCGTTTCCCACGGAACCATCACGCCGATGTCCTTCACCTCATAGTTGTTGCAGGCGAGCACCACGCCAACAATATTTTTGCCGATGTCGTGAACATCGCCTTTCACCGTGGCCATCAAAATCTTCCCGGCGCTGGTGGATTTCCCATCCTTCTCGGCATCCATGAAGGGGAGGAGGTAGGCCACCGCCTTCTTCATCACGCGCGCGCTTTTCACCACCTGCGGCAGGAACATTTTTCCGGAGCCAAACAGGTCGCCGACCATACCCATGCCGGACATCAGAGGCCCTTCGATCACATGGATCGGACGGCCATATTGCTGCCGGGCCTCTTCGACGTCTTCATCGATAAAGTCGACGATACCTTTGACCAGCGCGTGCGAAAGGCGCTCTTCGACCGGGGTGTTGCGCCAAGCCTGCGTCTCTTCCTTTTTATCCCGGGTTTCGCCTTTGAACTTTTCGGCAAACCCGATCAGCCGCTCGGTCGCCTCTTCGTCGCGGTTGAGCACCACGTCTTCGACGGCCTTCATGAGGTCGGGCGGGACTTCGTCGTAGACCTCCAGCATGCCGGGATTGACGATGCCCATGTTCAGGCCGGCTTTTATGCCGTGGTAGAGAAATGCGGCATGGATGGCTTCGCGCACGCGGTTGTTGCCGCGGAACGAAAACGAGACGTTGCTGATACCGCCACTGACCATTGCGCCCGGCAGGGTTTCTCGAATGATCTTGGTGGCCTCGAAGAACGAGACCGCGTTGATCCGGTGCTCCTCCATCCCGGTGCCGATCGGGAAGACGTTGGGATCGAAAATAATATTCGTTGGGTCGATGCCGATTTCGTCGACGAGAATGTGGTAGGCGCGCGTGCAGATTTCGACGCGCCGCTCGGTGGTGTCGGCCTGGCCTTTTTCGTCGAAGGCCATCACGACCATGCCCGCGCCATAGCGTTTGATTTTTCGGGCCTGTTCGCGGAAGGGCTCTTCGCCCTCCTTCATGCTGATGGAATTGACGATGCCCTTGCCTTGGATGCACTTCAGCCCGGCTTCGATGACCTCCCATTTCGACGAGTCGATCATGATCGGCACGCGCGAGATGTCCGGCTCGGATGCGACGAGGTGGAGGAACTTGACCATCATCGCTTTGGAGTCGATGAGGCCTTCGTCCATGTTGATGTCGATAATGTTGGCGCCGTTCTCCACCTGCTGGCGGGCGATCTGCAACGCCGCCTCCAGATCTCCTTCGCGGATGAGCCGCGCAAACTTGGGCGAGCCGGTAATGTTGGAGCGCTCTCCGACCATGACCAGGTTCATCTCCGGTGTGATGCGTAGCGGTTCGAGGCCGCTGTAGCGCGAGCGGTCATCCTTGGCGGGCGGAATGCGTGGCGGATGTTTTTTGACCGCTTCGGCCATGGCTTTTATATGAGTGGGCGTGGTGCCGCAGCAACCGCCGTAGATGTTGGCGTAGCCGTTTTCTGCAAAGTCGGAGTAGATGGCCGCCATGTGTTCCGGAGTGTCGTCGTAGCCGCCGAAGGCGTTGGGCAGTCCGGCGTTGGCGTAGATGCTGATATGGCAGGGGGCGATCTCGCCCAGCTCTTCGATGTAGGGGCGCATGTCCTCCGCGCCGAGTGCGCAGTTGATGCCGACGGAGATGGGCTTTGCATGTTCGATGCTGTACCAAAACGCGGTCGGCGTCTGGCCGGAAAGGGTACGCCCGGCCTTGTCGGTGATGGTGACCGATACCATGACGGGAAGGCGCTGGCCGGTCTTCTCGAAAACCTCTTCGATGGCGAAGAGCGCGGCCTTGGCGTTGAGGGTGTCGAATACGGTTTCAACGAGTAGAATATCGACCCCCCCTTCGATGAGCGCTTCGGCTTGTTCGGTGTAGGAGGCCACGAGATCGTCGAAGGTGACGGCGCGGAAGCCGGGGTCGTTCACGTCGGGCGACATGGAGGCCGTGCGGTTGGTGGGGCCGATGGCGCCTGCCACGAACAGCGTGCGGGATGGATCTTTGGCCAGCACTTTTTCAACGGCACGACGCGCCACCTTGGCCCCTTCGACATTCAATTCGCGAACCAGCGATTCGAGGCCATAGTCGGCCTGCGAAATAACTGTGCAGCTGAAGGTGTTCGTTTCGATAATGTCCGCGCCCGCTTCAAAGAACTCGACGTGCAGCTGCTCAATCAGCTCCGGTCGGGTGAGGGTGAGCAGGTCGTTGTTGCCCTTGAGGTCGGATGGATGGTTGGCGAATCGCTCGCCGCGGAAGTCGGCCTCTTCCGGTTTGTGTTTCTGGATCATGGTGCCCATTGCGCCATCGAGCATCAGCACCTGCTTGCCGAGCAGTTCGGCGAGCCGCCTGCCGCTGTCCGTGGTGTATGTGGGGAAAATAGGATTGTTGTTCATAATTAAACCGCCCGTATTCAATTGCTGGAACAACTAAATATCCGTTTATCCGGATATTGCAATATAAAACTGAATCCTTTTAAAAACAGGATAATTTTACGGTTTCCTGCGCTGTTTGTCACTTCACTTTGGCTGATCGAGTGGAAGGAGGGCTGCGGGGCATTCAGGGAAAAAGACAGCGGCGCAAGGAAGAGGGGTAAATTCCTTGCGCCGCCTAGGAAGAAGAAACCAAAAGAAGTCTCTTACCAAACCAACGAACCCTCTTGTAGATATTGGACAATAAGTGTCATAAAAACCGGCACGCGGAAAAAGAGGGGCAAAAACCTTAGGCCGGTTCAAGCCTCTTGCAGTAGACCTTTCCGGCAATGCGGGAGTGCTTTGAAAGCGTAAAATTAGGCACCCATTTTTTATGATTTTCCCGTTGACCGAAACGGGGGGTTGTCTATACATTCCCGACTTCTTTAGCGCAGCCATAGCTCAATTGGATAGAGCACCTGACTACGAATCAGGAGGTTGCAGGTTCGACTCCTGCTGGCTGCGCCACTTATTTACCTCGTAGCCACTGGTTGCGAGGTTTTTTGTTTCCTGCGTGTAGAACCCCCCCCCCATAAAGCGATCTGCGATAAGGTCAAGGACGTCGCCCCGAAACTTTTGACTGATCTTGCCACAAGGGCAACGATGGAAAGGTTCAAGGTGCAGGCGGGGATGTAATTGTGCGCGAAGTTATGGCCGCATTGTTCGAAGGCGGTCGGTGAATCGCTTTGAATAATTCTCTTTTGCTGCGCGACCCAGGAAGGAGCGGGCGATTAAATCGCGAATTGTGGATTGCTGCGCCGGGAAGTTGTCCAGGATCATTTCACTCCGTTTTTCCGGTAGACCGAAGCGGCGGGCTCCGCCATCCGTTCCGCGCATATGGCGCTAAACAACCACGGGATCACCCGGGTGGAGGGCTTTGTCGGATCCACGGCGGAAGAAAGCATCCGGAACCTGGGGCGCATCGGCATGGTTGGCATGTCGCAGGTGGATGGCGCGATGCTCGACATCATGATCGAGAAAACCGAGCGCTCGTAAGCGGTTTGCTTCTCTTTTTGCATTGAAGCGGGCGAGGGGTTCCCGTAAAAATGCGCTCAGTTTACGGAGACAAGAATGGGCCACAGTTCGTACGATTCGCGCTTTTTGCTGAAAAACCTCATGGATAACATGACGGACAAGATCTATTTCAAGGATCTACAGTCGCGCTTTATCATAGTCAACAAGGCTGCCGCCATGTGGCACGGCTACGATACGCCTGCAAACGCACTTGGCAGAAGCGATTTCGATAACTACAAGGAGGCGGATGCCCGCCGCATGTTCGAGGCCGAGCAACACATCGTCGCAACCGGCGAACCGCTCGAAGGCATCGTAGAGAAGGTGACCTTGAAGGATGGCCAAACGGCCTGGGTTTCGACCACGAAAATGCCGCTACGGAATTCGGCGGGGGAGATTACGGGCACCTTCGGGGTTTCGCGCGATATCACGGTCCAGAAGGAAGCGGAGCTGCGCGCCGCCTACTATGCCGAACAGATCAAGCGCATCAAGGAGGAGATGGAGGAGGAGGTGCGCATGGCGGCCGAGTTGCAGAAAACCTTCTTTCCCCGCTCGTACCCCACCTTTCCCCGAGGCGTGGTTCCTTCCGCCAGTGCCGTGCAATTCCACTACCATTATCGCGCCAGCGAAATGGTTAGCGGCGACTTCTGCTCCGTCCGCCGCCTGTCCGAAACCGAAAGCGGGATCCTCTTGTGCGATGTGATGGGGCATGGTGTGCGTGCGGCTCTTGGGACGGCGCTCATCTATGCCATGGTGGAGGAGCTGATGCATCGGGAATCCGATCCCGGCCTTTTTCTCGGGCGCATGAACGAACTGTTGCTGCCGATCCTTCACCAGGAGGATACCTTCCTGTATGCCACCGCCTGCTATGCGGTCTTCGATGCCGCCACGGGACGGTTGCGCATGGCCAATGCCGGGCACCCGATCCCGTTGCATTTCCAGACGTCTGAAAAGAAGGCGGACTGGTTGCTTGGCGATACGTCCATGCGCGGGCCGGCCTTGGCCATTATCGAGGGTGCCGGGTATCCAACTGCCGAGGTTCAGATCCATCCCGGCGATGCGGTGGTCATGTATACCGACGGCTTGTACGAGGTGCCGGATTCCGATGGCGCGGAGTTTGGCGAAGAGCGGTTGCTCGCGGCGGCGCAGCGGCATGTTGGCCAGCCCCTTCCCGAACTTTTCCCTTCTTTGATCGATGAGTCGCGCCGCTTTTCGGCGGAAGGCATGTTCGACGACGATGTGTGCTTGGTGGGGTTGGCCTATCAAAAACCAATGGGGTTGACGGATGAATAGCGAACCTGCTTCAGACTCTGGATTTATTCTGGCCAACCTGATGGATACGCTGTCCGACGCGATCTACTTCAAGGATCGTGAGTCCCGATTCATTATGATCAACCGGGCATGTGCGGAAAAGCATCGCTGGGAGTCTTCGGACATCATTGCCGGAAAGACCGATTTCGATGTGTTTAGCCGCGAGCACGCCGAACAGGCCTTTGCCGACGAGCAGAGGATCATCGAAACCGGCGAAGCACTCTTCGGCATCGTGGAAAAGGAGACTTGGGCGGACGGGAGCGTGAGCTGGGTCTCCACCACCAAGATGCCGCTGAAGGATGAAGACGGGGAAATCATAGGAACCTTCGGGATCTCGCGCGACATCACCGAGCATAAGGAGGCCGAGTTGCGAAGCCAGCGCTATGCCGAGGAAATCCGTCTTATCAAGGAGGAGATGGAAGAGGATGTCCGTATGGCGGGCGAGCTGCAAAAAGCCTTTTTCCAGCGTAGCTATCCTGTGTTTCCTGAAGGGGCTGCCCCGGGGAAGGGCTGTGTGGAGTTTCTTCACCGTTTTCATTCGTGCAGCGAGGTGAGCGGCGACTATTGCTCCATCCTTCGGATCTCCGACACCGAAGCGGGCATCTTCCTTTGCGATGTCCAGGGGATCGGTTTGCGGGCCGCATTGGGCACGGCCCTGATCCGCGGTATTATGCAGGAGATTTCCCCGCTCGGGCTCGAACCCGGTGCCTATCTTGAGCGGATGAACCAGTTGCTGGCTCCACTGCTTTGCCAAGATGAAATTCAGCTTGATGTAACGGCGTGCTACCTTGTCCTTGATGTCGCCACCGGAACGGTTCGCTATGCGAGTGCCGGCCACCCGCGACCCATCCATCTCAAAAAGGGAGGCAAAGCCGCATGGCTCGAAGGCTGCGAGCAATGCGGCCCGCCTTTGGCGGTCGTGGATGCCGCAGCCTATTCAGCCACCGAGCAAACCATGGATCCAGGCGATTCCCTGGTGCTGTTCACCGACGGCCTGCTTTCCGTCCCCAATGCGGCGGGGGAATATTTCGGCAAGGAACGGTTGTTTGCCTCGGCCGGCAAGCATGGGAACGAACCGCTGGCGACGCTGTTCGAATCATTGGAGTCCGATGCAGCGGCCTTTTCGCCCGATGGCTCCTTTACCGACGATGTCTGTCTGGTTGGATTCCAGCTTAAACAGTTGCTTGGATAAACCGCATATCCCGCTGTATGTTTTTCGCTCAGATTCGCATGTTCCTCCCGGAAGCGAAAATACCGATTTCAGATGTCTTCTGCAGAGGTGTTCACCCTAATGTTCTCCTGCCGTTAAATGGGACCATTTTAGATATCCAGCGATCGGCGGACGGTAGTAAAATCTACTAATAAGCCTATCTGGAAAGGGTAAAACAAGGGCAAATCTTCCTGTCCGGACCCTTAAAAATGGCTGACCCTAAAAATTATCCCCTAATTTTATTTGACCCCCGAAAACGATGGCGCTAAACATCCCGCTTTCGTGCAGGAAGGGGTATTCCTGTCTACGTTAGTCCTTAGAACGCAACGGGTACTGTTAACACTTTACCTGTCTTCAAAGAGCTATTCAGACAGATATCCCACTAAAAGATGATCGGGTCTGATGACGCTTGAACACGATTTTTCATCGGATTTTTATCATTAATGAGAAAATCGGGCGATGAAGGTCGGGTCATGCCGAAATGCCCTCATCGTTTGAATGAGGGATTAATAGGGTTTTAGCGTGGAATTGAAGAGGGGTCTTGAATAGCGAAATTGCCTGCAATCCAGTGGAAACACGGCAATCAGGCATGCGTTGCGCGCTGAAGCTAAACCATTTAAATAAAATTGCTTGGCACACCCTCTGCTATGAACCATCTGCATGACGATGGCATTGTTCGAAACCGGGGATCGGCGAACGAGGCAACTCTTGGGGCAGGGGATGGCTGTGCAGCAACTCGAATATAGGAAGAAGAAGATGAAAGTAAGCGCTAGTCAAAACAGAAAGGGGATGAAGCTAGTCGGAGTGCAATTGATAGTGACGGGCCTGGTTGTTGCCAGCGCACACGGGACAACCTATCCAGATGCAACCATTATCGGCCCTTCCTCCCAACCAACATTTCCCGCAGCATTTGAAGCATTTGATCCGGCCGTCCATAGCGATCCGGTAAGCACGAATGTACCTGCAATTGCAGAATGGACGCGTAGCAATAACCCTGGCGATACGATGGCATTGACTGGAAGTCGTTTATCTATCTTCAGCGATAGTGCAGAGGGTCGGGATACGCGGTTTGTTCTGTTTGGGCAATCAGGAGCTGGAAAGATCACGGCCGACGCGCTTATCCAAAGATTGGACGGCATGCAGGCTGCGATTACGCTTCCTGAAGAGCTTCCTGCCGACCAAATGTATCTAATGTGGCCAAGGAATAGCAACGGGTTCAGCAAGCCGGTTGCGATTAACCGGACCGAGGCATGGTGGGTTGGGCCGGATCTGGTGTCTAGAGGGGAATCTTTCTCCGTTTATGGGCGAAACTTGAAACTTGGAAACAAGGATTGCTATCTGTACATCGACGGATATGGATGGATCACCAATACTACGGCCAACCCCTACAAGGCCGACTTCGTTGTTCCAAGCGATTTGGCAAACGGCACCTATACCGTATACGTCCACAACGGTCACGGCAGGGAGTACGGGTGGGCAGATGGCATTCAAATTACGGTACAAGATCATGAGCGTGATTGGTCGAGGGGAGTCACTATTGATGTCACCGATGCTCCCTACAACGCTACGGGCGATGGAAGCACTGACGACCATGCGGCGATCAAGGATGCGTTTGGCGATGCGGGGTATGGCGACACGGTGTATTTTCCAGCAGGAACATACCTCTCAAGTTACGACCTTTTCCCCCCGAATGGTGCGCGGATTCTTGGCGACGGAATGGATTCTTCGATCATCAAGCCCCATTCGAGCAATGGACGATCCCAGTTTATTCGAGCGTCGGACGATACGTTTTTCAAAGAGATCACATTTGCATCGAACGACGACGATATGAAGTTTTGGTATGGCGGCGGAAGCCAGCGGGTAACATGGGAAAATGTCAGGTTCGACCAACGAGCTAATCGGGCGGAGTACGATACGTGCCTGTTTTTCCCCACGGCAGGTCATTTGACATTTAAAAACTGCGAGTTCTACCAATCAGACAATATTTGGATTGGGGATGCGGAACAAATTTTCTTTGATGGGTGCATGTTCGCAGGGATGAATGATCTAAATACCTTCATTACATCGAACGCCAAGGAAGTGAGTCTGTTTAACAGTACTTGTGCAAACTACGACGATTCAAACCCGACAAATGGATATGGATGGGCAGTGGGTCGGTGGTTTGTTGGGCAGGGACATGGGGTTGATGGCAATCCTATGCTTACCTACTTCGGCGGAAACTCCATGACCAATCTTGGCCCACGATTCCCGGCGGCTCGTTTCACGGGAGACATTCTGGCTATTAACGGAGCTGTTGCGCACATTGAAGGATTGGCTGGGCAAACGGGCCTTGACACCACTATGGAAATCCAGCGAGAGGGGCCAAGAAGCTATCAGTTCTATGAAATACTTTCCATTGACCTCGTGGCCGGAACCATAACGATTGATACGGATTGGGACAATATATGGACTCCCGACCCCATCGTCGGCGATCCGATAAGCATAGTAGACGAGATGGATGCCAACTCCGGCGAAATATTCATGACGGAATCATTGCCGCCGCTGCTTCGTGCGAACCCAGTCTCGGCCACCGCGAATACGGTCGTGTTCTCCAGCACCCCCCAGAGTTTTATCGGCCATGTTGCGGCGATTGTGGATGGGAAAGGAATGGGGCAGACACGCCTTGTCACCGGACATGCTGGAAGCACCCTCACATTGGATGAAGATTGGAACGTTATTCCAGACACAGGAAGCCTGATTATTGTTGGGGAGTGTGCCTATCGCATGGTGGCATATGACAATATCTTCAATGGGGGCGGGGAGCGGTGCCTTGACCCGAAGCGGTTTGTTGGCAATCCCGCTGTGCAGCCTTATGGAATGGCGAGCGATTGGATTGTAGACGGAAACACAATGACTGATTTGAGAATAGGCATAGCGGACTACCTTTGGGTTGAGCCATTGGGAAGTCACCATACCGTCACGCCAAACTATTTCAACTACTATGCCAATAACACCATCTCCAATTGCTATCATGGTATTTGGCGCAACCTGCGCCTGGCTGATACGGCAACGCAGATATACGAAGATGCGCACTCGCTTGGCACAATGTTCCGCAACAACAGCATAGAGGGAAGTCTTCACCGGGCGATTGACTGTGAGCAACTACCCGGATCGCACACCATACCCGCCGACATAATCCATCTGACGGTCTTCGATAATAATACCGTTTTCTCGAACGAGGATTTTTTCTATGGACGCGAGGGATTCTTCAACCAAGTGTGGGTTGGAAACCAGATTGATTCCGCAAATGGTGGAACTGGGCTTACCCACCTGAATGAATCATCGATATTAAGGAATAATATCTGGAATGGTTTCGACTCAAACTATGGTGTGGATTCGTCAGGACCTATTCTGGGCCTTCCTACTAAGGTGGTTGATGAAACCGCAACCGAAATCCCGATACTCAATTGTGGAACCGATCCTTTGGCGTGGTCCGCAAGGACGGACGCAAACTGGGTGAACCTCACGGTGGATGGCGGCAGTGTTTTCGATGAGAATAGTACGGGAATGCTAACGTTTAAGGTAGATGCTTCCGCTGTTCCGGAAGGGGAAACCAAAGCGGTTATCACTGTCTCTAGTGATGCTGGGCAAGAGCAACAAATGACCGTCGAATATTCTGCCGTGCCTCCGCCACCGGATCCTCCCCCCGCGCCGGTGCTGACCGGTATTGTGGTTTCCGGTCCTTCGAGCATGGATGAAGAAGCAACGGCGCAGTATCTCTGCACCGCCAGCTATTCCGACGGCACGACTGCGGCAGTTGCCGCGACCTGGAGCGAAAACTCCGCCTACGCAAGCATCAGTGCCTCCGGCGTATTGACGGCGGGCAATGTTTCCGCCGACCAAAGCGCAACCGTCACGGCTAGCTTTGGAGGCCTGACCGACACGTACACCGTGACCATCAAGTATGTCGAACCGGTGCTGACGGGCATCGTGATTTCCGGTTCTTCAAGCGTGTATGAAGAGACGACGGCGCAGTATGTCTGCACGGCGAACTATTCCGATGGAACGAGTGTGGTTGTGACGCCGATCTGGAGCGAAAACTCCTCCTCAACAACGATCAGCAGTTCTGGCCTGCTGAGCGTGGGAAATATTTCCGCGGATAAAGTCAGAACAATCACCGCTAATTTTGAGGGAGAGACTGATACGTTTTCGGTAACCCTCAAGTATGTCGCACCGGTATTGACGGGCATCGTGATTTCCGGTTCTTCAATCGTGAATGAGGAAACGACGGCGCAGTATGTCTGCACGGCGAGCTATTCCGACGGAACAACCGGGGTTGTGACGCCGGTCTGGAGCGAAAACTCCTCCTACGCGACCATCAGTGGCTCCGGTGTGCTGACGGCGGGCAATGTTACTGCCAACAAGAGTTTAACCATCACAGCGAGCTTTGGCGGAAAGACCGACACGCACGCGGTGACGATCACGTATATTGTCCCGGTGCTGGCAGGTATTACGGTTTCCGGCCCATCGATTGTAGATGAAGAAAGCATCGCGCAGTATATCTGTACCGCCAGATATTCCGATGGCACCAGCAAGGTGGTTGTTCCGGTCTGGAGCGAAAATTCCTCCTACGCAACGATCAATAGCTCCGGTGTGCTGACGGCAGGGAATGTGTCGGCGGATCAAACCGTGACCCTCACTGCGAGCTACGGTGGCAAGAGCGATACGCACTCCGTTTTCATCAAGTTTGTAGCTCCGCCGGTAGTGGTGGAAAGCCTTGTGATTGCGGGGCCGGGCAGCATGGAGGAAAATACAACCGCCCAGTATGTCTGCACGGCGCACTATTCCGATGGAACCAGCGGTGAAGTGGTGCCGGCTTGGAGCGATAATTCAGCCCAGGCTTCGATAAATGGATCCGGGCTCTTGACCGCCAGCAATGTTTCGACCGATGCAAGCGTGACCATCACGGCAAGCTTTGCTGGCAAAATCGCCACAAAGGTTCTGGTGGTCATGGCCATTGGCGACCAGGTCGTCCTCCCGCTGAGCGGGTTCGACGGCAAGACCGTATTGGCCGAGCTATGGGATCAAACGGCTCAACAATGGATTCCCCTAGGCGAAGAATTCGAGCCGTCGGAGCTGGTGATCGAGAATGTGGCATCGGACCAATGGTATTGGGTCGGGCTTAGCGAATACGATGAAGATGCCGACAAATGGATCCTCGTGCATGGCAGATGGATCATGATGTAAACAGGAATATTGAAAATGAGGTGTATTATGAAAAAGAATATTTTGGCACTGGTGATGCTCTTGGGTGTGGGTGCATTTGCGGGACAGGTTGGCCTTCCGACGGAAAATATGGCCCTTCCTGATTTGCAGGGCGATTACCTTGTCTGTATTTGGGATGAAACCGCACATGACTGGCATTCCGGCTTTACGAGCTACGACCACAAAGGCTCGATCAGTATTCAGGTTCCCGAGTTGGGAAAATGGTACTGGGTCGGGTTGTGGGATGGGCAGAAGGGAGAATATGCGTATGGGAAATGGATTGGACATTTCGTGACGCACTAAACCGACTTAAACGAGGGCAATACCATGAACTGGATCAAAGTTACATGTAGTTTGATGGCCACGGCGATGGTTGCCGGATGTGCATCGACCGGCGGTGCCAGCGGCCCGCGCGGGCCGAAAATCGTGGCATCGGGCCGGGCAACGGAATATGGGCAGTATGCAGAGGTCGGCGTTGAATTTTCTTCGGTGGGCGATTTTGTCGCGATTGTTTCCCCGTCCCGCTGGAAATCGCCAATTGCAACCGGTGGCAGTCTTTCCTGGGTCAACCCAATGGCTTGGAGCGAAGACGCCGGACGTACGGGTCGCATCCTCATCGGCGAAGCGGTGATCGTCGGCGGTGTTGCCGTAGCGGTGGCGGGCGGCGGCGGAAGTGATGGTGGCGGAAGTTCCGGTTCCTCCATTGGTGTTCCGGGTCCAAGCCCGAGCGATCCCCCTCCAGCACCTGTTCCGTAAAAGGATACGGCATAAGATAGCTTGCTTTGCATGAGCTTAATCGTCTAAGAACAGCTTGGATTTAATTCAAGCTGTTTTCTTTTTATATTCAAGGAGTCTTTAATGTTTCGACGGATCAGGCAGGGGGTTCTCTCAGTGGCTTTCGGGGTGCTTCTTATTGGATGTACCACCACGGATACCACCTCGGTATCGGCGGACGGATTCAGGTTGAGCAGGCAGGGTGGATCTTCACAGTCCAAGGATCTGGTTCAGGGGGACGGGGTCGAGGTTTCGGTTGAAGTGGATGGAAGCATGGAGGTGTCATTGCACCGGGCAGAACTGAACCACCAAGGCATGGTGACGTTGCCGCTGGTTGGAGATGTGAAGATTGGGGGCATGAAGCTTTCCGCGGCCCGGGACGTAATTGCAAAAACGTATGGGGCATACTATGTCAATCCGCCGGTTGTCATGCTGGCGTTGACGGATGGCGATGCTATCGGCGAGTGGGGCTTTGTTACGGTACTTGGGCGGGTGAACAAGCCGGGCCGTGTTCCGCTCCAGTCGCAAAACGGCATCAATCTTTCCGCGGCGGTTCAACTTGCTGGCGGGTTTGCACCTAGCGCAAAGCAGAGCGATATTCGAGTTTCCAGGGTTGACGGGAATGGGAAAAAACTGCGGGTATCCATTGATTTCGAGCAGATTGGCCTGGCCGGAAATGCCGACGCCGACATTTTGCTGGTCGATGGCGACATCATCTATGTGCCGGAAAGGATTTTCTGATGGGTTGTGGTTTTCCGAGAGTGGTTCTGGCGGCATTGCTGTTCCCGTCCTTGCTGCTGGCGCAACGCGTGCGGAATGAAGAGGGATTTGAATTGGGGCCGGTTCGGATCCGGCCGGTCGCGGAAGTGCTCGGAGCCTATGACAACCGGGTCGCGGAAGTGGGCGTCGACAGTTTTGAAGGGGATCTTTACACCGAACTGGCCGCGGCGCTTTATCTTGAAAACAATCCCGCGCGGTACGATTTTTCCGCCAACGCAGGCTATGGCTACCGCTTCTACCGCGAGTACACGGAGCTGGATGACGATTTCTACAAGGCAGGGCTGGCGGTTGCTTCCGAAGGACAGCCGCTCAAGCTGGGCTTGTCGTCATACCTGAAGAAAACGCTGGACTACGACACGGTGTACGAAACCTCCTCGGGGCAAGGGCCGGGTGCCATCCTGACGGGGGACCCCTCAACGCGGTACACCACCACGGCAAACATTGTCTATGAAAAAAACCTGACGGACAGGACGAGCATCGCACCGGGCTACGATGTTTGGTATTATTTTCAGGATTTCGAGAACGATACCGATGCGGAATGGGTGGTTCATCGGGCCAGCCTGCAACTGGGATATGGCTATACCGAAAAAACCAGAATGTTCCTTACGGGCTATTACAGCCTCCAGGCCAACGACGATGAAGATGGAAACATCGGAGCGGTGACGGTGGGGGCGGAAGGCCGGATGTCCGATAAAACGAGCTGGCTGGCGCATATCGGGGTTGCGGCGGCGGATTATGAACTTTCCGGTGCCGACCAAGGGGTGGTGGGTCTCTTGCGGGCGAATTGGAATACCACTGAAAAGTTGTCGGCCTACATCTATGGGTCGAGCAACTTCCAGCCCGGATACAGCGGGGGTGCCGCACGGCGGGTTTACCGGCTGGGCTACGGGGCGACGTGGCGCATCGTTTCGCGCTGGTCTATCCTGGCCCAGGTGCTTCACGACTATCAGGAGGAACTGGGTGGTGCGGGTGGTTCGGATGATGACATTAGGAATTTCATATCTGCCAAGACGGAGTACGATTTAACGCGGCGCTTCGCGGTGGGCGCCAGCTTGAGGTACATCATGGACGAAGAGGAGTCGGATCGAACGATTGCCGCCTTGAGTGCCACCTATCGCTACTAGCCCCTCTTCGCTCCGGCCATTTTCATGTTTAAGTTTTCCAGTCATTGGAGGAATGAGGTGTCGGTTCGCCGGGGTTTGGCGTATGGCGTATTCCTCCTGTGTGCCTATGCGGCATGGATGAGGGGAGGCGTCCACCCCTCGCTACAGTGGCCCTCTGCAATATTCGCGGTTCTACTGTGCGGAGCCGTTTTCTTGTTGCATGCGGAACCGCTTCGGAAAATCCGTTCCCGCGTGTTGCGGGATCCCGTGTTTTATTCCGGAACGCTCTTTTTGCTGCTTCTCTTTTCCCAATGGATCAATAGCGGTTATGCGGTTGCCTTGGATGATTCGGGGTTTGCGGCAATGGAGCGGGTTTCCTCCAAATGGGTTCCTTGGTCGGTTGACCAGGCTGGCGCCACCGAAATGTTAAACTGGTTTTTCCCGGCGTTTGCCGTGCTGTTGGTTGTGCGAAATATTCTGAAGCGACCGGAGCTCAAATTGCTTTTGCATCTATTGGTTTGGAATGGTGCCGCGCTGGCTTGCGTCGGGATTTTTCAATACATGCTGGGCTTGGATAAAGTGCTGGGAATTTGGGAGGTTCCCCGTTCGGATTTCTTCGCGACCTTCGACTACCCAAACCATGCGGCGGCATGGCTCTATCTCCATGCCGCATTGGCGGCTGGCTTGGCGCACGATGCCGAGATCAAGCGCAAGCCGCGCGTCCGTGTCGCGGTCTGGGGTGCATGTTTCCTGTGCTGTATTGTGGCCAGCTTCCTAACGCTTAGCCGGGTCGCTGCGATTGTGTCGTTTACCCAGCTTCTGGTCGTTTTTTTCATTCTTCTGCGGCGAGCCAGAACATATTCGAGAGGAACGAAGGCGCTCAATGCCTACCTTGCCATGGCGATCATTGCATTGATTGGCGCGACGCTGTTTTTCGGTGCGGGCGGCGGGGGCCTCGCCCGGGAGGTGGTCGGCAAATCCATGCTGGGAGAGCGGTCGGTGGTTGGCGATCTGTCCACAAGAGCAGGGCATATTGCGGTCGCGCGGAAAATCATAGGGGATTATCCCCTGTTTGGTTGCGGAGGGTGGGGCTGCGATGGCTTGGCCAATCAATATATTCCAGAGGACGGGCTTCGGTCGTGGATGGTTGGCGGCAGGGCAAACGTGCATTGCGACCCGATCCAGTTCCTCGCGGAGTTCGGGATTGCAGGTGGCTTGTGCATGGCTGTGGTGGTGGCCGTGCTGGTTCAAGGTGTGGTTGCGGCAAGGCGTGGTGCGCTGTTGTATTGGGTAGGGGGAGGGCTTGCAGCGGTCTTCGTGCACAGTTTCATAGACCTACCCTTCCGCTGTCCTGCCATCCTGCTGGTGTGGTGCTGTCTGTTCGCGGCACTCCCGCGTCTACTGCGAGGGCATGCCTCTGCCGAATAGAAGCGCAGGCAGGAATAGCGAAAAGGCAGGGAATCCCATAATGGTAAACGTCAAAGATTTGGATAGCCATCTCCCCAGAAAGTTGATATCTTGACTTTAACTTTCGAACGAATTGATAGTCTGGGCGAAAAGAGGTGAATTATAATGATGAACTATAAGAATGCAATGGTGTTGGTAGCGATCATGGTAGTGGTCGGAGCGCAGGCCGAGTCGATTAGCCATGGTGGCACGACGATCAATATGGACTTTGTCGACATCGGCTATGTAGGCAATAGCGCCGATTCTTCGGGTTATGGAGCGGTGGACTATAACTATCGCATTGGGAAATACGAAGTGATGGCTTCACAGTGGGCCGCGGTGATCGCAGCCGATTCCAATGTCGGCAACGGTGGAAGTTGGAGTGGGTCACAGTCTACAGGGTCTGCAACTTGGTTTGAGGCTGCGAAGTTTTGCAACTGGCTGACGACAGGTGATGCGTATACGGGAATCTACCAATTCGATGGCAGCGGCGTATTGACCGGATACGACCGTTCCTATCGCAACGGCAACGGCATGGCCTATGTGCTGCCCTCCGAAAATGAATGGTATAAAGCGGCCTACTATACGGGATCGGATTATTCGCTCTATGCCAACGGAACGGATACTGCTCCGGGGTTGGAAACGGATGCCAACTATGGTGGGACGGGTGGTGTTTATGCTGGGCCGTGGGCCGTGGGCACGGGGACAGAGGAGCAAAACAAGACGTTCGACATGATGGGCAATGTCTGGGAATGGACCGAGGGTGCTGATGATGGAGTTCTGGATGATGACATAGCCTTTTGGGGGGGAGCCTACAACTCTACTAGTTTAAGCACGCTCCAGTCTGGAGACCCTTCCTTTGATTCTCCGGACACACTCCACCCGGCTGTCGGGTTTCGAGTCGCCGCCATCCCTGAGCCGGGAACGATCAGCTTGATGGGTTTGAGCACAATAAGCCTGTTTGCCACCCGCAGGATTCGCCGCCGCAAGTTGGCTGGCAAAAGCTTGCTCCCGGTTCGCGCTGAACACAGATGCGACATGTTTGAAACGATGGAGTCTGTGGAGGAGGATGCGGATTATCTGGTCGAGCTGAAGCAGTCGGTCAAAGCGCAGATGTCTGTGGCTTTTGGGGCGGTACTTGCTTGCTATCACGAGGTTGATAAAGTGTTCTGGAACCGCATGGTTGTGTTGCACGAACGTCGTGTTGCACGAAAAATAGCCTTTAGGCAAGTGCTGAAGAAAAAAGTGATGGATGGCTTCGACGCATTTTTGGCCCTCATCATGAAATAGATGTACCCCTATGCGGGTTGGAACAGGCCTCTTCCATTAGAGGTCTGTTTTTTTTATTCATCTGGCCCTGTAGGATTCTTTCATGTTGACTCGATTTGTGTTCCCGATGGAGATACTTCTGTGTTCGAGCGTTGCCGGGTGGCAATGAAATCATGGAATAAACGGTCGTGTTTCCCTGTATTTTTTCGACATAAAGTTTTCCCTTTTTTCTGCAAAGCGGGCATTATTACGCAAAAGTGAAGTTGATGTGAAATATGCGGCGATGATGCTCCTCGGGAAAAAAGAGGCATAGGGTGGACTTGTACGGATGAATGAACAAAACATATATCAAGGGGCATATACAGAGCCCCCTCCCGGCGGTGCTGGAGGCTCCGGAGGAGTACCTTCCGGCGGGCTGAATCCCGTAAACCTGCTCCGTATCGTCCTGCGCCGGTGGGTGACGGTTGTTTTATTGACCGTCGTGGGTGTGTTGGGTGGCATTCTCTATACCCAGCTGGTTTCCCCGGTCTACAAGGCGCATGCCGAGCTGGAAATGAGCGTGCGGCGGCCGAGGGTTATTAACAACGATGCCGTGTTTGAGGACAATAGCTCCTCGCGCGACACGGATGCCATCTTCAATACCCGCTTCGTCAAGTTCAGGTCGCCCGCCATGGAGCGGCTGGCTTCGGACGAATATATTAGGCGCTATCCCGCCCAAATGGGCAAGGGTTCGGTGAATGGCTTGACGGTGGGGCGGTATACGCTGGCCAAATGGATTCGCGATGATGTGAACTGGTCCAAGGTTCCCGATGCCAATATTGTGCGTGTGTCGTATGAAAGTTCCGATCCTGAGTTTTCGGCGCAATTGGTTAACGTCCTCACCCATTGCGCCGGGGTCTTGATGATGCAGGAAAACCAAGCACTGTCCGACGAGGCGGTCAAGTGGTTGATTTCCCAGGTCGAGGAACAACGGGGCTCGCTGGAGGACGTGGAAAAACAGTTGGCCGTGATCCGGGAGGAACTTCAGCTCGACTCGCTTCAGCAACGTAAAACCGCATTGGGGCAGTCGCTGGTGTCCGTGTCTCAGGAAAAGGAAGAGTTCATCAGCCGGTTGGCATCCCGAAAAACCGTATACGAGTTTGTTGCCGGACTGAAGGATACCGACCCCAATCTTGAAATGCTTCCGGCCGGGCTGCCGAAGGAAGAACAGTTGAACGAGTTGATCCGGGTCTGGCGAAGCGCAAACGACGAACTGCTGCTGGTGGAGGATCGATACACGGAACTGCACCCCGAACACCGGAAAGCCGCGGAAAAAGAGGTGCGCGCCCGCAGTCGGTTGGAACAGTTTATCGAGCTTTCGTCGAGGGCGGTATTGAACGAAATCGAGCTGTTGGAAAAACAGGAAAAACAGGTCGATGACCGCATTGAGGCGATGAAAAGCGAGGCACTTAAACTTGAACAAAAACTCGTGATCGGCATGCAGCAACTCCAGCGGTTGGAACGCAAGCGCGACGCCGCGGACAATGCCTATCAGAACATGTTGCGGCGCATGGAGGAAGCGCGGCTCTCCGCCGATGAAAACATGGCCTATACCAAGGTCATCCGCAACGCAACCGTTCCGTACATCCCTATTCGGCCCCGCAAAGTGCGGGTTCTTGTTTTCGGTATCATTCTCGGCATGTTCGCCGGTAGCGGTTTAGCCATCTTGACGGCGTTTTGGTCCGACAAGATTGCGGAGGTCAACGATCTGAAGATGCTTGGTTTGAATGTGCTTGGCACCATTCCGACCCAAAAGAAAGTCGATTCCCGCGGCGAGCTTGCAACGATTGGGTTGAGGGACAAGTTTGATCATATCGTAGAGATATTTTCCGGGATCAACGCCTTGATCTGCAGCGATCGGTACATCGAGCAATCAAGGATGCTGCTTGTATGCAGCGTCTTTCCGGGCGAGGGGAAGACGGTGACGGCATGCAACCTTGCCATCAGTTCTGCGCTTAACGGTATGCGGACCTTGTTGATCGATGGAGACCTGCGGCGTCCGCAACTGGTCAACATCTTCAATATTCCGGAAGAACACCCTTCCTTGCTGGAATGGTTGTCAAATGGCGAAGCGAGATTGAGCCATGGGCAATTGATCTCCAAAGACATCATTGAAAAGCTTGATGTGATTACAAGTCGTCCGGTCAAGGATATCAATCCGGCGGAACTTCTAGGGCGAGGCCAATTGACGGAATTGCTGATCTGGGCGCGCGAGCATTATGAGCGCATCATCATCGACTCCCCGCCCCTCGGTCCAGTGGGCGATGCCTTGGTATTGGCCAACCATGCCGATTCCCTGATTGTGATTTCGAGGATCGGCAAAACCCGCCGCCGTGCACTCAAATTCGCCCTCGCACGCTTTCAGGAGCTTGAGGTTCCCGTTCTTGGATGCATAGCCAATGATGTTCCCCACTCGCTTTCCGGATTGTTCGGCGGTGCCGAAGGCTATGACTATGGCTACGGATACAGTGGAAGTTATAAATCGTATGGGCGGGATGACCTTTGAGCAATGGGGCGGAAAACGGCAGGTGGAGAGGGGCGCGTTGAGGCGCGCTCGTTTCGGTTGTCCTGCTATCCGCAGGGAAACTAAGCTGAAAAATGCTTGGGCAGACAACATTTAGACGAATCGGAAGGTCTCGGCAAGCAAAGCTGATCGACTGCGGGCGGTAGCCTGCCATGTCCCCGGAAAATGGTATGACGTGGCATGGCGACACGAGTCTTTTATCTAGTCTATTTCCTGCTGTAGAAATATCTTAAGGAGTGAATGGAGGCGCTGGATCATGAAATATGTATGGAGTTACATAGCGGTTTTTTTTGTCAACATGCTGGCGGCGTATGGAATCTTTTTCTTTATTCCTGATTGTCGGAACTGGTTGTTGGTGGAGGATAGTGCCGTAGAAAACCTTAGTGCCTTATTTTACCTAGGCGCTTTTTTGGTAGGGATTCCTTTGAGCATCAAGTCAAAGGAGTATCGAAAAACAATCCTTCTGGTATCCTTCACGGGGCTTTTGGGTTTCTTGGATGAACTTAGCTTTGGTGAACGCATTCTGGCAACCAAAATGCCTAGGCTGCTAGGGGTGCAAATCGATGCCGCGCATGATTTCTTCTATGTGGTGGCCATCACAGTCGATAGGGCACCACGCATGTATGCGGTTGCGTTGCTTTTGGTTGCTTTGGTTTTATTCATATGGGTCATGCATAAATACGGGCGCAAGGTGGCTGGCAAGGTGTGCCAAACCTATCCTGGATCCGTGATTGTCTTAGCGGTTGTTTTTGTTGTGCAATTAATGATTGCACTTGTGATTGATCTGGGAGTGCTGGGATACGACGTGCTGTTTGTGTTGGAGGAACAGTTGGAAATGAACGCGGCTATCGCACTGATATTTTGTTGTTTGAATTTGCATGACGCAGGATCCAAGAAATGCATTCAGAGGGATGTGTCATAAATCGGGTCGAAACGATATAATCCATGCGGGATAGCCTGTCGTATCGACTTCCAGAAGCCTGAACTTTAATTAACTGACTGCGGGGCATGAGACATGAAAAATAATGAACAGGGGGCATGCATCAATATTTATGTGAGCCCGGATGCTGATCTAAAATCCTATCCTGATAGCCTTCTTGGGGATATGGGGGTTTTTAAAGGAGCCCGCACGATTCGGCATGAAGTCCAGTGGATATTTTTCCTCATGCTGAGAGATCAGGGTCTGGATGTTCAAATCTGTCATGATTTTCCTGAAAGAGGGATTCTTTTGATTCATAAGTCCCATGTGAAAATTTTTAAATGGAATCCCAACTTGTTTGTGGTGTCTCTTCAGTGGGATTACACGCGGGATGATCGGGCGCAGATGCACCTGGTCTCAAATGAATATAAAACTACCAATTCATCCTTGGGGTGGCTGGATCGGTTATCATTTCCGGGGCTTCAACGCTATGTTCCTCCAGTCATGCATCCGGTGATTATTCCGCGTGATCCAGCGCGTGGGGATCGCTTCGAGAACATCGCTTTCATCGGGGATCCCAAGAATCTGGACAAAGCTTTCAGGACAGGCTCTTTCCGGGCGATGGTGGAAGGATTGGGGATGAGGTTTATCATCCGGAGCGAGCCGGACAAGATGTCTGATTTTTCGGATATTGACGCCGTAGTGGCGATTCGGCGATTGGGGCGGGTTATTTCGAATAAACCATCGGTAAAGCTGATCAATGCATGGAGAGGTGGGGTTCCCTCGATTCTCGGTTGTGAAGTGGGCCACAGGGAAGCTCGAAAGAGCGAGTATGACTATATCGAGGTTGATTCGGTTGAGGAAGTCGTCAATGCACTGGATCGCCTGAAGACCGATGTGGATTATCGAAACAAGATGATCGCCAATGCGAAGCAACGAGCCGAACCTTTTTCTGCTGAAGGACAACAGAAGGTATGGATCGAGTTCTTTAAAGGCACGGTCATCCCTGCATATGAGGAATGGCAGCGCAAGTCCGATCCGGGCAAATACACCTTCCTCGTTGTTCGATGGATCAGGCACCTGGCGAGGGCGAGCTTGTCGTTCATCTGGCACCATGTGCTCAAGCGTGATTCCAGCGACTATTCCTGAGTGCGGGGAAGTAACATGCCGCAAATTCCAACCAATTTTCCGAAGGATGACGTATTTTCTCCTCGTTCCATCCCTGTCTTGTGAAGAAAGTATCCAAGGTATGCGACCACAATGAAATTTCATTCCGACAGTAGTTCTAAGCGAATCGTAAAGAACGGCATTTTTACTGCCATCCAATTTGGGGTCTACACGCTATCCGGCGTGTTCTTCATTCCCTATTTGATTCGGCAATATGGCTCGGGGGCATACGGGTTGATTGCTTTGGCCGGTTTTCTGACGCAATATGTGGGCTTAATCTCCAGATGTGTCGGGAACTCCACGGCCCGGTTTCTAAACATTGCGCTGAATCAGAACGATTGGAAGCAGGCCAATGAAATCTTTAGTACGGCATTGATGGCCAATCTGGGATTTATACTGGTCCAGCTCCCGTTGTTTGCACTGGGTATTTGGAAGCTACACTGGCTTATCGACTTTCCGCCGGAAATTGCGCAGGATTTCCGCATCCTCGTCACGTGTAATGTCGCGGTTTTCTTCACCTCTATGCTTTCCGGGGTGTTCCTTACACCGATCCAGGCGGCCAATCGACTGGATATCAGTTCCATGATGGATGCCGTCCGTCTGAGCGTGCGGTTGATTTTCCTCTACACCTTGATTGAATCGTTTGGTGCCAAACTGTGGCTGATCGGCGTCGTCGATGTCGTCTTGGTGTCCACGTATGGGGTTGTGGTTTTCTTCTTGCGCCGCCGGTTGGCTCCAGGTCTGGCATTCAAGTGGAAATATGTAACTAGGAATTGGATTCGACCGGTTCTCAACATGGCTGGATGGTCCATGGTTACATCATTGGGCAGCTGTCTGTTTGTTAAGACGGATGTCTGGATGATCAATCGGTTCGTGAACAAGGAAATGGCCGGGATTTATGCGGCACTGCTGGTTTGGCCGAATTTCCTGAAGCAGATCAGCAAGCAGTTGGCCTCGGTTCTGGCGCCAGTCTATCTGATCGACTATGCACGGGGGGATTGGAAGCGGGTTGCTAGCATAAGCCTTTCCGCCGCAAAAATCCTCGGGTGTTTTGTGGCTTTGGTTGTGGGCTTCCTGTACGTCGCTGCCAGACCGTTGCTTTGTTGGTGGCTGGGGGAAGGGGCAGAGGTTTATGTCTCGCTGTTCCGTGTGATGACCCTGTATTTGACGTATACCATTGGAACAGCCGTGCTTTGGCAAATCTATATTACGCTGAATAAGGTGCACTTTACGGGAATCGTGAATTTAGCAACAGGGGTGTTCAATATACTTATTTCGATGATTTTGATTGGACTGGGTTTTGGAGCGATGGGCGTTGCGGTCGGAACAGTTATTGCAATGGTTTTGGCCTCCACCATCGCCATTCCGCTGGGGGTCTGCCACGAATTCAAGGTGTCGTACAATGCAATATGGTGGAATTACCTATGCGCGACCTTGATCTTGGCGATTTCATTGTTTTCCTCGTTTGCCGCAGCCGCTATGGCAAAGATTTCAATGGTTGGATCTGCTTTTACCCTGATAATTCTTCTGATAGTTGGGCTTGGGATTGCGTCGAAGGTCATCTTTTCTAAAACCGAAAAGTCCCTTTTTATCGACGGCATTCAATGGTTGTCTTACAAGGTTGTTTCCAAAACCTCAGGCAGGATGAAGTAGTCGTCGTTGGTGGTGATCGGGTGCCCGTGGCAAAAGACATCGCAATCGTGCATGGTGGGCTGGTTGAATAAGGTTCTATAGATAAAGCGGGGATGAAATTTTGGATCTTCTGTCTCTCTTGTTGTTCGGCATAATCAATGTCGCTATGGTGCTATCATATCTTCTTGGAGGTAAAAGCCGCTTTTATCAATTTCCCTTTTGGGTGGGGATGATCGCATTGGGGTGGTTTTTACCACAGGCTGTTGGCGGCTACTTTAATGTTTCCGGTTTCCCTGAGAACGCATATGCAGACGGAATGTTGTTTGCAACCTTATGTACCGTGGCAGTATGGCTGTCTTTTGCAATAGCGGCTTCCAGAACACCTAAAAACCCATCTTGGCTTGATGCGCTTTTTGATGTCCGGAGGCTTTACTGGGTGGGTGTTGCCTTTTGTGTATTTGGTTTCTTTTTCCAATGGAAATTATGGTCGCTTCCTGAGGAAATGCTGGCCGAATCACAATGGTCGGGGGAGGCGGTTAAGTATTTGTTTCTAGCAAATATCTTCAAATTCGGGTTGTTGACATTATGGCTACTTTATTTGTCACAACCGAAATGGATGCCTCCAAAGCTGATGGCGTTTATTATTCCCTGTCTCGGGTTTGTGTTATACACGGCATTGTTGCGTGGTCGACGATCAGAGATGATGAATATCGTGGCGTATCTTGTCGTCAGTATGTGGTTTGTGCGCCGTATAGCCATTCCGCGATGGCTTCTCATTTCAGGGTTGATTTTGGGATTGGTATTGATCAATGGGATCAAGATCTATCGCTCCATTATGATGGATACGGACACCCCTCTTATGGAGCGGCTAGAAAAGGTGGTTGATGCCGATTATCTTTCTGTAACCGGTGATGCTGTGCGCGAATCCGGGGCGGAGTTCGAGAACTACATAATGTACAGGTACATTTATGCTGAACAATCTATGTTCGATTATGGCGGTTCGCACTGGAATAAATTTATCTTCAACTATGTTCCCGCACAGATTGTGGGCCGCGATGTTAAAGAGTCTTTGATGATCGAGAAGTTGCGAGAGGTTGGTCCCAAAGAAGTAGCCAGCGAAATGCTGGGCTATTCCTGGCGCACTGGAACTACTTCAACAGGATATGCCGACGCCTTCGGTTCCTTTGGTTGGTTCGGTTTCATAAAGTTCCTGCTTATCGGCGGGATCATGGGAACATTATATCGCCATGCTATTGATGGTAGTTTCTTGGGGCAATTTCTGTATAGCTACGTGTTAACCATGGGCATGCAATCCGTGACTCATGGAACCAATGCCATATTAATTCGAGCATGGGCATATTTCTTCATATTGTGCTATCCCTTCCTGCTATGGGCAAGGGCGCAGGCTGTGCACTCTGTAGTAAATTCTCGGTCAAAATATGTCTCATCTGTATAATGGAAGACAATGGGAACCGCGTGTGGAGGTATGTTATGCATATCAATAAAGTGATTTGGAAGATGGATCAGGTGGCGATGCTCCTTGCCCGCGGGGTACTTTATCGCCTGGGAACGATTGCCTACGGCTATAAGCTAGGATCCCATTGCAGGATTTTCGGGCGGATTCGCTTTGGAAGTTGTGGGCGGGGAATTGTCATAGGCAACCGATGCATGTTCGGCCCGGATATTTTCCTGTCGGTTTCGGACGGGGCGGAGCTACGGCTTGGGAATGGTGTTTCGATCAATACTGGCGGCCATCTTGTTGCCTGCAAAAGCATTGTGATCGGCGAAGGAACGGCCATTGGCGAATATGTCTCTATTCGGGACCAGAACCACCGTTTTGACGACATCAACTCTCCCGTTGCCGGACAGGGCTACTCCGCGTCGCCGATCAAGATAGGTAGGAATGTTTGGATCGGCCGTGGTTGTTTGATTGGCCCGGGGGTTGAAATCGGGGATGGCGCCGTAATCGGGGCGAATAGCGTGGTGATCAAGGATATACCGCCTGGTGTTGTGGCTGTCGGGGCTCCGGCCAAGCCTGTGCGCGAAATAGGTAGGGAGCGTAATCAATGAAGGTAATTGTTGCCCAGCATGGGGCAAGGCGTCGGTATTTGGTTGCAAGGCTTCTATGGGAGAACCAACTGTTGGAAGCATTATATACGGATAGCTCTGCCCGATCGCTTTGCGGGCGTCTAGCCGGAAGATTCGGGGCGGTTGCATCGGGGCGTTTAAAACGTTTGGCTTCCCGGGAAATCAGAGGAATCCCATCGTCCATGGTGTTCTCAACCGACCGGGTTTTGTTTTCAGAGATTATAGCCGGGTTTTTTGGAAAAGAAGAATCTTGGGAGGCTTCTAAAAGGCGGTATAAAGTGATGTCGCGTGTAATGAGACGGTGGGGAACCCGTGGTGCTGACGTTGTCTATGCGATGCAGGGTGAAAGTACGGATTTCTTGCGTTTTGCTAAAACGAAAAACATAAAAATCGTTGTCGATATATGTGTAAACCCTTTGGCTCATAGGGTTGCCCAGAAAGAGAGAATAAGTTTCCCTGGATGGGAAAATACCATAAGTGGCACTGAGCTAGAGGCATTGGAATCGGGGATGCGGGAAAACCTGTTGCTTGCGGATATGGTTTTATGTCCATCGGAAGTCGTTGCGGAAGGGGTTCAGGATTTTGCAGGCATACCTCGAAGTCGATTATCCATTGCGCCATATGGGAGTAGTTTTGAAATAGGGGAAAATAAGGCTCAACCTGGGCGAATTCTTTACGCTGGAGCGGCAATTATGCGCAAGGGCATTCATTATTTGGCATCTGCCGCGCATCAACTTCATTCCCTGTCACCTGATCAGTATGAATTCCGGATCGCCGGTTTTGCATCTCAGAAAATCCGCCAGCGGGAAGAGTGCGGTTCCCTGAATTTTTTGGGGAAGTTGTCCAAGAGCGAACTGATGCATGAGTTTTCCTGCGCAGATGTTTTTGTTCTGCCCACCCTTGCGGAAGGATTGCCTGCTGTCTTGTTGGAGGCAATGTCGTTTGGTGTCCCCATAATTACAACGAAAGCCTCCGGGATCGAACTCGATGATGGCAATAACGGGATTATCGTGCCAGAACAAGATGCCAAAGCCTTGGCGAATGCCATTGAGCGGGTGGTTGCGGATCGGAGGTTGAGAACCAAACTGGCCATGGGAGCGCAGAAGTTGGCATGTGGGTATACGACGGAAGCTGCGGGCAAGCGGCTTGTTCAGGCGCTCTCCAAGGTGAACCCCCCTGAAGAGTAGCAAGAAATATTTATTTTGTTCGGAACGGACTATGCACAAAATTTGCATATGGATGAATATTCCATCGCACTATCATTCGGCCTTTTTCCAAGCGTTGGACAGGCGGGCTGATGTTGACTTGCAGGGGGGCCTATTTCAGTGGTGTGTCGCCGGATCTCTGGCGAAGGAGCTTTCCTGTGTTTCGGAACCCATGTTGCCCGGCAGGCATGGAGCCGTAGCTTGGGCTTGTTTTGAGAAATCTATTACGTTGGGAAGCAGTGCCGTTCGGTTGGTAGCTGCCCTGGGTGCATGGGGGTGCGAATGAATGTTGCAGTGCTAACCACCTGCTCCCGCAAGGCCGGGGGGCTTTTCTACTCCGTGCGCTGGCTTTCCAAGGCGTTGGCCAGCCAAGGTTGCCGGATGAGGGTGTTCAGTCCGCCCGATGAATATTCGCAGCAGGATCTCGGCGTGTGGAATCCGGTTCCGGTCGAGTTCTATCCGGCTTTCGGCCCCATGCAGACCTCGTTCAAACTTCGCAGCATGCTGGCCGGCTCCGGTGCGGATCTCGTTCATGTCCATGGCATCTGGTTGGACTCGCAATGGGCAGCCATGCGGCACCAGAAAAAGAACGGTATACCGGTGGTCGTTTCACCCCGTGGCATGCTCGATCCCTGGGCGATCGGGAATTCCGCCTGGAAAAAACGATTCGTCGAAAAACTTTTCGCCCGACGGGCTCTTGAACAGGCGACCTGTATCCACGCCTTATGCCGGTCCGAGGCTGAATCGATCCGGGCATATGGGTTGAAGACCCCCATTGCCATCATCCCCAACGGAGTCGAACTTCCGGAGGCCGGAAGACGGAAGGCGGAGGACGGAGGACGGAAGCAACTCCTGTTTCTTGGTCGGATACATCCGAAGAAAGGATTGTCCGAGCTGTTGGCGGGTTGGGCTAAAGCCCAAAGCCTAAAGCCCAAGGTCCTCTCCGAGTGGAAGCTGCTCATTGCCGGGTGGGATGATGGCGGCCACGAGCAGGGGCTTAGGGAACTCGCTGGCAAACTGGAGATTGAAGGCTCGGTTTCCTTTATCGGCCCTCAATATGGCGAGGAGAAGGAGCAGCTTCTTCACAACGCCGATGCTTTCATTCTTCCTTCTTTTTCGGAAGGGCTTCCGATGTCGGTACTGGAGGCCTGGTCCCACGGGCTGCCAGTCGTGATGACAGATTTTTGCAATATTCCGGAAGGGTTTGAGGCTAATGCGGCAATTCGGATAAAACCGAATTCCGAGGCCATTATGGAGGGTTTGTTTACATTGGTAGGCATGTCGGATAATGATTTGGAATCAATGGGGTTCAATGGACGAAAACTGGTTGAACAAAAATTCACCTGGCCTAGGATTGCCGAGAGCACGCGCCGGGTATATGAGTGGTGCCTGACGGGAATGAACCCGCCGGATTGTTTGGAGTTTTAAGCGTCGAATGGACGGCCTAAATATAGAAGAAAACCGAACAGGACGGAAATATCCTCTTAGGATCCAGTTTCTGCGGTTGGCGTGGGAGATGGGGAAGGTGATTTTCCGGCTTGTCCCGCGTCCCCTTTACGCGTCGCGTCGCGTACTCTTGCGTTGTTTTGGTGCCAAGGTGGGGAAAAACGTGAACATAGCCAACACGGCAACCATTTATTTCCCGTGGAATCTCGAAATCGGTGACTGGTCGGCCATCGGGGAATATGCTTATATCTACAGTTTAGGGAAGGTCGTCATCGGCGAAAAGGCTACCGTGTCGCAGCGTGCACACCTTTGTGCGGGCTCACACGATTATGAGGATACTGCCTTGCCGCTACTCACTCCTCCAATCTCGGTCGGCGATCAATCTTGGATTTGTGCGGATGCCTTTATCGGTCCGGGCGTGACCGTCGGCGAAGGCGCGGTTGTCGGTGCGCGGACTGTCGTGGTGAAAGATGTCGAATCGTGGGCCGTCGTGACCGGAAATCCGGCGCGGTTCATCAAGAAGCGCGAACTGAAGAAAATGGCTGAATAGCATGGTTCCGGTATCCATTCTCATTCTAACAAAGAACGAAGAGATCAACATTGAACGGTGCATCCAGGCCGTTTCGTGGTCGGACGATATTGTCGTCTTCGATTCCTTCAGCGATGACCGCACGGTGGAATTGTCCGAAAAGCTCGGCGCGCGGGTGATCCAACGAGAATTCGATAATTGGTCGGCGCACCAGAACTGGGGGATCGAGAATATTCGGTTCAAACATCCGTGGGTGTATTACACCGATGCCGACGAAATGTGCGATGACCAGTTGCGTGGCGAGCTGGAGGCTTTGGATTCCCTCGGCGGCGAGTATTCCGCGTTCCAGGTTCGCCGGAAGGATTTTTTCATGGGGCGCTGGCTGAAGCGCTCGCAAATCTACCCCACTTGGATTACGCGCGTCTTCAGACCGGAAAAAATCCGCTACGAGCGTTTGGTCAACCCCGTTGCGGTTGTCGATGGCAAGACGGGCTCGCTTGAAGGGCACATCATCCATTACCCTTTTTCGCATGGAGTGGGACATTGGTTCGACCGTCACAACAAGTATTCGCAGATGGAAGCACAGGATTTAATCGGAGATGTTTCAGAAAAATTCCGCCTTGTCGAACTCTTCTCCCGCGATGCCGCAATCAAGCGGCGGGCATTGAAGGCCTTGGCCTATCGCATGCCGGGGCGCCCTTTGCTCATGTTTGCCTACCTCTACTTTTTTCGCATGGGCCTACTCGACGGCCTGCCAGGGCTTCGCTATTCCATCATGCGCTCCATGTATGAATACATGATCGACTTGAAGGTCGCGGAGTATCGCTACAAGGGAAAGACAATTGAAAAGGAGACAAGTTGAAGATTTTAGTAACAGGGTCGGCCGGGTTTATCGGATCGTATGTCGCGCATGCGCTGCTCGATGACGGCCATGAAGTCGTGGGGCTGGACAACTTCAACGACTACTATCCGGTTGCCCTCAAGGAGGCGCGCCACGCGAAACTTGAAGCCCGCGGGGGCTACGCCGGGCTGCGGGGCGACTTGGCCGATTTCAAGTTTCTGGTTTCAAGTTTCAAGTCTCACGCCCCCGACCGCGTCTGCCATCTGGCGGCGCAGGCGGGCGTCCGCTATTCCATCGAGAATCCTTTTGCCTACGAGCAGTCCAATTTGGCCGGACACCTGAACATTCTCGAATGCTGCCGGCACGTTGAAATCCAGCGCCTCGTCTATGCCTCCAGCTCCAGCGTCTACGGCGGCAACAAGAAAATCCCCTTCAGCGAAGACGATCCGGTCGACAACCCGGTCAGCCTCTATGCCGCCACCAAGAAGGCCAACGAACTGATGGCGCATAGCTACACGCATCTCTACGGATTCCAGTCCATCGGCCTGCGCTTCTTCACCGTCTACGGCCCATGGGGCCGACCGGACATGGCCTATTGGCTTTTCACCGATGCCATGTTGAAGAACCAGCCCATCAAGGTTTTCAACCATGGTGATATGAAGCGCGACTTTACCTACATCGACGATATTGTCCGGGGTGTCAAAGCGGCTTTGTTCAGCGATGGACTCGACCCGTATGAAATCTTCAACCTCGGCAACAACCAGCCGGAGTTGTTGATGGACATGATTCAATATCTTGGCGATGCCCTGGGCGTCGAACCGCAAATGGAAATGCTCCCCATGCAACCCGGCGACGTGCCGATCACTTTTGCGGATATCGGCAAGGCGCAGGCCAAGCTCGGCTATCAGCCGACCACTAGCTTAAAAGATGGATTGGCCCGTTTCGTGGAATGGTTCCAAACACAGGAAATACGTAGTACGTAATACGCCGTACGATGAAAATCTCCCTCATCACAGCAACCTGGAATTCCGAGTCCAGTATCATGGATACGCTCCGCTCCATTGCAGAGCAGGACTATCCGCGCGACCAGATCGAATGGATCGTGGTGGATGGCGCATCGACCGACCGCACGATCGAACGGATCAAGGCTGCGGATTTTCAACCCGACAAGCTGATATCGGAGGCGGATACAGGTATTTACGATGCGCTGAACAAAGGGATTCGATGGGCCACCGGAGACGCTGTGGCCTTTCTCCATGCCGACGATTTTTTGGCCTCTGCGGGTGTGCTGAACCGGGTGGCCTGCGCTTTCCGCAATTCGGCAGCCGAAGCGGTCTATGGCGATCTGGAATATGTCTACCCTAAGTCCGACGGTGGTTTTTCGGTGGTTCGGTATTGGGAGAGCGGCATCTACCATCGTCGCAATCTGCGCTGGGGTTGGATGCCGCCGCACCCTGCGCTCTACCTGAAGAAATCCGTCTACGACCGAGTGGCTAATGCGGGCGAGGAGTATTTCGACACCTCCCTTTCCTGTGCGGCCGACTATGATTTTATGCTGCGAATCTTCACCAAATACAATGTCGAACCCGCCTATCTCAAGATGGTGCTCGTCAAGATGCGCATCGGCGGAACGAGCAACCGAAGCCTAAAGCACGTTATCCAAAAGTCCCGCGAGGACTGGCAAGTGATCCGCCGCAACCGCATCGGACATCTCCATACGCTGGCGTGGAAGAACATCGGTAAGCTGGGGCAGTTTTTCAAACGGAGCTAGCGATGATAGTGGTGGATGCAGGAAGAAAGAAAAGAGGTTGGCTGGTTGCCGTCTGGCTCCCCATGGCAATCGGCATGTTGCTTGCGCCCGCCCGCCCTGCCAATTTTGCTCGTACATGCGATGTCGACGATCTAATCCCGTCCGTCATTGCGGCGGCGGGTTGCATCATTGGAACCCTTTACCGGCTCCGTGGGGAAAGGCCATGCTAATCCAACCTGTATTAGATGAATCTGGAGAGGATCAGGTGGTGGAGAATAATCCGCCGGTTCATTCCGTAGTCACCGAATGGTTTGCCCGGGGGGTTGAAAGGGCGGCTGATTCGCCTTCCCTTCAATTCCAGAATACCACGCTCAGCCACAAAGCACTGGACCGGCTGAGCAATCAAATTGCACATTATCTGATTAAATCCGGCGTGAAGCAAGGGGATCGGGTAGGCCTGTGCCTGGATCGATCGGTCGAAATGGTCGCGGCTTTGATTGGAATCCTGAAGGCTGGGGCAGCCTATGTTCCATTGGATCCGGATTATCCGCCGGAACGCTTGGCCTTGATGACAGAGGGTGCCCTCCTGCGCCTGTTGCTGGTGCACTCCCGCTTTATGGATTGTTTTGATGCATCTTCGGATCCGCTGTTGGTATGGGAGCGGATCGAAGGCGATCTTTCCAGCGAGCCAGCCACGCCGACCGGCATTGTCATCGATCCCGAAGATCTTGCCTATGTAATCTTCACCTCGGGCTCTACCGGACGCCCGAAGGGCATTGCGATGCCGCACCGGGCGCTTTCCAACCTTATTGAATGGCAGTTGGAGCGTCGGTCGTTCAAGTCGGCGGCGCGGGTGCTGCAATATTCCAGCATTAGTTTCGATGTCTCCTTCCAGGAGATCGCCACCACCCTCGCTTCCGGCGGAACACTCTTTCTGATTGGCAACGACGACCGCAAGGATCCGCGCATAGTGCTGAGGCATTTGACCGACCAGCGGATAGAGCGGCTGTTTCTCCCCTACGTGGCCATGCGCAGCATAATCGAAGCCGCGCACGCGGTCGGCCTGTATCCGGATTCCCTGAAAGAAATCATCACCGCAGGCGAACAGTTGCGCGTAGACAACACCGTGCGCGCCTTCTTTTCAAAAATATCGGGTGCAACGCTCGACAATCAATACGGGCCATCGGAGACGCACGTCATTACCGCCCACCTGCTTGGGGGCGATCCTTCAGGCTGGCCGGAACTTCCACCGATCGGCACCCCGCTGAAGAATACGGGCGCTTATATCCTCGATGCCGATATGCAACCTGTTGAGGTGGGAAAAACGGGAGAACTCTTTCTCGCGGGACGCAATCTGGCCCATGGCTATTTCAAGCGCGAAGACCTCACGAGCGAGGTTTTTATTCCCAATCCATTCGATCTTCCGGGCAGGGAAACCCTTTATAAAACGGGTGATTTGGCTTCATGCAACCCAGATGGATCAATCAACTTCCTCGGCCGGCGGGACCACCAAATCAAAATTCGCGGGAACCGGATCGAGCCGGGCGAAATCAACAATGCCATCTCCGGGTTCCCGGGCATTGAACATTGCCTGACGCATGTCGTCGGTGCTTCCGGATCCGTCCAGCAGTTGGCCTCCTACTACACGGTGGCTGCGGGGAAATCCATCTCCGGCGAAGAGCTGCGCAGTCACCTTGCGCAAAAACTTCCAGCATACATGGTGCCGGCATTCCTGATCGAACTGGCTGAAATTCCCTATACCCCAAGTGGCAAGGTCGACCTCAAGGCCTTGCCCAAGCCATCCATCGAAAACAGCCGGTATGCGGAAGAGGAATATCGCTACGAAACCGAAACGGAAACCGGGTTGGCGGAAGTCTGGAGCGAGCTGCTGGGGCTGGGCGATATCCCGCGCACGGCCGATTTTTTTGAACTTGGCGGGGACTCGCTGAGAGCCGTGACGCTCTTCCTCAAAATCCAGCAAAAGTTTGGCAAGGACCTGCCCTTGGCCAGCCTTGCCCAAGCGCCGACCATTGCGCAACTCGCGCGGCTTGTCGAGGAGAAGCCCGATGGCCCCGGCTTCGGTAGCTATCGGTCGCTGCAAATGCTCCAGCGCGGAGATGACAATGTTACGCCGCTTTTCCTGATCCATGGAGGCGCGGGCAATGTACTGATCTTTAACGAATTTGCGCGCAACCTTGGTTCGCGGCATCCCGTCTATGGCTTTCAATGGTCGGGTTGGGACGGCATGCGCGGCGAAAGAAGTATTCCCGGGATGGCGCGTGCCTACAAGGAAGAGCTATTGCGTTTCCGGCCTTCCGGCCCCTATAGGATCGGCGGCAATTGCATCGGTGGGCTGATTGCAATCGAATTGGCCAATCTGTTGAGACGAGATGGTATGCAGGTCGAGGAACCCTTGATCGTATGGGATTCCCCGAATCATAGATCGCAACGGCATCGCGCGAGGGAGCCGTGGGGCAGAGCCGATGCCATGGCTGCGTTTGAGCGGATGAAGGAAGATCTGGTTCGGCGGGCCATCGCCTCCGCTGATCGGAACATTGAGGCCTCCCCGGCAGAACGCACCACGGGGCTGGTCGGGTTCCTGAAAAGCATTCCCGGCATACATTCGCTGGTACTTTGGTCGAAGGCTCTTTCCAAAACAGTTCCGATCCGGTTGGCCTTGTGGAGGGGGCGGCCCGTGCCGATGGATTTGCGCCCAACCTTCTGCCTGCGAACCATGGTGGCTACGCTGAAGCACTATGAAAGCCCAGGATACGACGGCAACATGCTCTACATCCGATCCTACTGCGTGTTTGGCAGGGAAGGTCTGGGATTGCAGGGCTGGTGGGACGATCCCTTTCTCGGTTTTGGCGAGCTATGCAGAGGGCGTTTCGAGGGGCATGTCGTGGGCGGAGGTCATAACGAGGTGTTGAGCATCCCTGAAGTCGGGGAGATCGTTAAAGAGGTTTTTTTGAAAGAGGGGGAATTGGAATGAAAATCATCATTGCAGGAAATCTTGGATACATTGGACCCAGCGTGACCGAGCGGTTTCGAGCGACCTTTCCCGATGCGGAACTGATCGGCTTCGATATGGGCTATTTTGCCCACAGCCTGAGCAACGCGGCCTGTCTGCCGGAAGTCAGGCTCAACCAGCAGGTGTTTGGCGATATCAGAAACTTCCCGGAGCATTTGCTTGAGGGCGTTGATGCCGTAGTCGATCTCGCGGCCATTTCCAACGATCCGATGGGCAAGCAGTTCGAGGACGTCACCATGGATGTCAACTACCGGTCGGCGGTGCGCCTGGCCGGAATGTGCAAGCGCAACGGCGTGAAGAAATTTATCTACGCCTCCAGCTGCAGCATGTACGGCGAGGCCAGTGAATATCCGAAGAAGGAAGACGACGAGCTCAATCCGCTGACGGCCTATGCCCGCTCGAAGGTGGCTGCGGAAAAGGAACTACAGCCATTGGCAGGCGACGGCTTTACCGTCACCTGCCTGCGCTTCGCCACCGCTTGCGGTTTCACGCCCCGCCTCCGCCTCGATCTGGTGCTCAACGACTTCGTGGCCGGGGCCTTGGTGAACAGCGAGATCGGCATCCTCAGCGATGGTACCCCGTGGCGGCCGATGATCAACACCAAGGATATGGCGCGCGCGTTCGAGTGGGGCGTGCTGCGCGAGCCGGCGAACGGTGGCGAATTCCTTGCGGTCAATACCGGCTGCAACGAGTGGAACAACCAAATCAAGCCGCTGGCAGAATCCGTGGCATCGCAGATTGCCGGTGCCAAAGTGAGCGTAAACCCCGATGCGCCGCCGGACAAGCGGTCATACCGCGTCAACTTCGACCTCTATAAAAAGCTGGCTCCGAACCATCAGCCTGCTTTTAGCCTAGAGGACACGATCCGTGAATTGAAGGACAACCTTGAAGCCATGGACTTCAGCGATCCCAACTTTCGAGAGTCGCAGTTCATCCGCCTGAAGGTGTTGGCACGCTTGCGCGAGCAAGGGTTGCTCAACGAAAACCTCGAATGGATCGGCCAATGAAATTCAGTGAAACCAAACTGAAAGGGGCCTACCTCGTCGAGATCGAAAAGATCGGCGACGAGCGCGGCTACTTCGGCCGCGCCTGGTGCCAGCGGGAATTCGAGGCGATGGGTCTCAACGCCGGCATCAAGCAGATCAACACCTCGTTCAGTCGGGATAAGGGAACGCTGCGCGGGCTGCACTATCAGGCCGATCCCCACCAGGAGGTCAAGTTTATCCGCTGCACGCAGGGGCGCATCTTCGACGTGATTGTGGATCTGCGTCCCGGTTCCCCGACCTTCCTTCAGTGGGATGGGTATGAACTCAGCGCGGAGAACGGTCGGATGCTGTATGTCCCCGAACACTTCGCCACCGGGTTCTTGACGCTCGAGGACAACTGCGGGATGTACTACCCGACCACCGAATTCTATGCGCCCGCCGCCGCGCGCGGCATCCGCTACAACGACCCCGCGGTCGGCATCGAATGGCCCGCCGAAATCACAACGGTTTCCGACGTGGATCGCGAGCGCCCGAACTTAAGCGTTGCCGACTTCTAGAACAATGAAGTGACAACTTAAAGTCAGGACACAAAAATTTTAAGCACCAAGCACCAAGCACCAAGCACCAAGCACCAAGCACCAAGCACCAAGCAC
>CBDVCB010000015.1:0-42535 GCA_965372395.1 uncultured bacterium | reverse complement strand
TCACTTGACCAGATAATACTGCACGGGTCAACATATAATGTGCCTGTCACTTTATATTTTATATTCGATGCCGCCCAAAGCGTGGCGGACGTTCTCTGCGGGGATTGATTGTCGCGAAGAGGAGAGGTGTTATTTGTCTTCGAGGTATTGCTCTTTGACGGGTGCCTTGACCTCGAGCTTTTCTTGGAATTCTTTCAGGTTGCGTCCCTTGAGCGGGTTTTCTTCGCCGTTGATGATTTTGTTGATGGCATCGATTTCGTTGGCGGAGAAGCGCTCGGCGTTGACGATGTGGCGGTCGAAGGAGTCGTAGGCGTTGGGGCAGGTGGCTTGGACGATTTGCGCGATGGCGCGGGCGTATTCCTGGATTTCCCATTGGGCGTGGGCGTCCATGCGCAGCTTGAGGAAGTGGAAGAGGTTCTTGAGATCCATCTGCCAGTACCATTCGGTGTACATGGAGAGGGGGAGGTTGATGCGGGCGAGCTCGCGGGCGATGTCGTCGTTGAGGAGTTCTTCGTAGTTATTGTAGGTGGCTTCCTGGTCGCGCTTGAGGAGTTCGAGGACTTTGTCCTGAAGCTCGGCGGGGACGTCTTCGGGGTTGCGCCCTTGTTTGTTGTCGCTGCTCTGGAGCTTGATCTGGTCGCGGGGAGGCAGATAGAATTCGGAGCTCATGACGGAGTAGCGGCCGGAGATTTCGTTGAGGCGCGCGGTGCGGTGGCGGATCCATTGGCGGGCAACGAAAATGGGCATTTTGCAGTGGAATTCGAATACAACGTGCTCGAAGGGGGAGGTGTGCTGGTGGCGAAGGAGATAGTCGATGAGCCCGGCGTCTTCGCGGACGGTTTTCGTGCCTTGGCCGTAGGAGACTCGGGCGGTCTGCACGATGCGGGCGTCGCCACCCATGTAGTCGACGAGCCGGACGAAGCCGTGGTCGAGCACTTTGATTTCCTGATCGAGCAGCTCCTCGGCTGCGGGAACGATAATATGGGCCATAGTCAAATCTCCTCTTCCAATTGGTGGAAGGCGGAAGATATTGGTTTGGGGCGGGGGTTGCAAATAAATGGTTAAAATATTCGATCCACTGTGCATGGGTGCTATAGTCCGCATTCTTTTTTGGAGCCAGACGAAAGGATGTTTAGCATGAGTAAGAAGTTGGATAAAAGCGCCGGTTGGATCTCGTTTGATCCAGAACTGAAGATTGTGGACTGCACGGTGCGCGACGGCGGATTGATCAATGCCCACAAATTTGCGGATGGTTTTTTCAAGAGGGTCTACGATACCTGCGTGGCGGGCGGCATCGACTATATGGAGGTGGGCTACAAGGCCGACCGCAAGCTGTTTACCGGCGACGATAACGGGCCGTGGAAGTTTTCCAGCGAAGAGGACATCCGGCGGGAGGTCGGCGACAACGAGACCAAGCTGAAGCTTTGCGCCATGGCCGACACGGGTCGGACCAACTACAAGGAAGACATTCTGCCACGCGAGCAGAGCGTGCTCGACATGATCCGGGTGGCCACCTACATCCACCAGCTTCCCGCCGCGCTTGATATGGTGAAGGATGCCAAGGACAAGGGCTATGAGGTGGCGTTGAACCTGATGGCGGTTTCGACCGTGCCAGACTATGAACTCGACAATGGCTTGGAGGTGATTGCGCTCTGCGACGAAGTGGACTTTCTTTATGTGGTGGACAGTTTCGGATCGCTCTACTACGAGCAGATCGACGATTTGATCACCCGCTATAAAACCACGGGGAAAACGCTGGGTATTCACGCGCACAACAACCAGCAACTGGCGTATGCCAATACCATCCATGCGGCGATCAACGGCGTGAAGATGCTCGATACCACCCTGATGGGCATGGGGCGCGGCGCGGGCAACTGCGCGACCGAGCTGATGGTCGGCTTTCTGAAAAACCCAAAGTTTGATCTGCGCCCGATTCTCCGGTTTGTGCAGGAAACCATGTTCCCGCTGAGCCAGGAACTCGACTGGGGCTACAGTATCCCGTACATGATCACCGGACACTACAACGAGCACCCGCGCTCGGCCATTGCCCTGCGCTCAAGCGACCGCAAGGATGATTACCTTGGCTTCTACGACGAGATTGCGTCGCCGTAGGCAGGGTTGCCGCCAGTGGAAAACCGGAAGCTTCCATGCCTTGGATCTTTCGGTTTTTGTTTTCCAAACTTTGAAAATCAGGTTGGAGGGGGGAGGTCCTTGCGGGAGTAGCCCACTTCGGCGAGCACCTTGTCGGTGGTCTGGAAGTGGCACTTGGCGGTATCAAGCAGGACTCCGGGGCCTTTGTAGGCCACCAGCTTCTCGGCTTCGCGGCGCACTTTTTCCGAAGCGCCCTTCGGCACCTCAAAGGCGTATTTCTTGCCCATTGTTTTAAGGGCATAGAGGAATCCGGCGCGCGCGAGGATCGATGCCGCGGCCACGGCGGGGTCGGATTCGGCCTTGGTGCGCTGGTCGAGCTTGATCTTCTTGCCCTTGTCCATCAGCGCACGTTCAATCTGGTGGGTGGGTCCGAATTTATCGGACAGCGCACGCGGGCAATCGGGCACTTTTTCAAGCAGGTTCTCGATGGCGCGCGCATGGCCCCATGCCAGCAGCTTGTTGACGTTCCGAATCTTGGAATACATCCGGTTGTAGGAACGCGGGCCGATTGTGACCATTGCGCAGCGGTCGCCGAGGATCTTGCGGATTTCACGCGCCATGTTCAGCGCCACGTTGTCGGATGAAATCTTCTTGCTGTCTCGCACACCAAGCTCTCGCAGCTTTTCAACCAAGCCCTCGTCCACGTAGGCGGATGCGATGACGAGGGGTCCGAAGAAGTCGCCCTTGCCGCTTTCGTCGATGCCCATGTGGGGTTGGATGGCTTCGGGGTCGTGGAGGTCTTCGTAGCCGAGCCTCGCCTCCAGCAGGATTTCCGTTTCCAGCGTGAAGGTGATCCATTCCTGCGCGGCTTTGCCCTGCACAAGCAGTTTTCCTGAATGGTAGAGGTTGATGCGGCAGTCGGGGATGGATACGGCAATCTGGGTGTGGGGAACCGCGGTAGGAAGATATTTCGGGCTGGCCAGCAGCTGACGCAGCTCGTGTTGTTGTTCCTCGCTAAGTTTGAAGGTAAAAGAATTGGCGTTCATTCGTGAATCCATGTTTAATGGTGAGGTCAATTCATAGCAGAAGCGGAAGTTTCTAGAAAGCGGCTTTTGCAATATCCTTACAGGACCGTGTGCATGAACAAGTTGATTAGACCGATAATTCTTTTGTTGGGTACATTTTTTCTGTCGGGGGGATGGGCTCTGGGCGATGCTGGATCCGATGGCTTGAAGCCAGCGCTTACGCACGCCGACGCGGCAGTTATTCTCGCAAAATATTCAGGTTTCTTTGATCGCTATGTGGAGGAGGACGCGGAACTGAATGAGTGCGTTGCCTTCTTGAACAAGGCGGGAATCTATTTCGGATTAATGGAAGTTGTTAACGGGTCTGAATTTAGCGTGAAGGATGCGGCCAAGGCTTTTGGGCAGGTCGAGTTGGTTTTGACTGGCGAGGCCGAGTTTTCAGGCGGAAAGGTAAAGTTGCCTAAAGGAATTGACTCGTGGGAAGAGCACTGTACCCTGAACCGGGTAAAGTACGTTGAGGCTCATCAAACGATGGTTGAGATGCTTCGCATGGCCTACGAATAGAAGGAATAGTTTTTCTTGCGTCTAAAAGATTATCTTGATATACACAGCATCCTAACTTGAGGAATAAAGTATGAACAGATACAATTGTATTACGTTGGTTGCGGTTGCCAGTTTGGTTCTTGGCGGCGTCGTGGGTACTGCCCGTGCGGAAGAAGGAACTGACCAGCTGGTCAGCAAAGCCAGCGAATCCATTGCTGCGGCGGTGGCTGCGGTGGAGGAAGCCCGGACTGCCATTGGAAACGGCAAGCAACTGATCGCCCAGATTCCAGAGAGTTCGGAACTGGCTGGCGAAGTAAAGCAAATGGTTGTGGCTGCGTCGGAAAACTGGAAGGTAGCGATTGCTGCGCTCGACGGGGCCAAGGAAAGTGCATCCATGATCAAGTCCGCTTCGAGCAGCGAGCTTGCGCAAGACTACGCGTTGCTTGCAACGGTTAATTCTGGCGTGGCGTTGTCCGGGGCGAAAGTGGTGCAAACCGGATTGCTCTTTGTTGATGCTGCGGCAAACAACAAGACCGAGGCTCTTGATATCATTCGGATGGCCATGCAGGATTCGCTAGCTGCGGCATCCCAAGTACAGTTCAACTATGAACGTGTTAAGAAACTCATCGCGGAGAAATATTCCAAATAAGGAGTTAGGGTTATGAAAAAGCATCATTTTTTGAAGAAAACAGGTCTGGTTGCCATGGTGGTGGCCATGGCATCCCTCGTTCAGGTGCAGGCTGTTGTTGACATGGCTGCCGCAACCGGAACATTGGCGGACATCGCAGTGATGGCGGTTCAGGCGAAGGCCAACTTGGCGGCTGCCGCCAACAACGGGGACATAGACGAAATTGCCGATGCGACCAAGCGCGCCGATGCGATCGACGCTGCCGTGACCGAAGCGCAGGAGGCGTTTGCTGCCATGGAAAGAGCTGTTGCCCAAAACGACGAAGCTGCGGCTGCGGAGGCCTTGGGGGATCTTAATGATTCTTGGAAGAAAGCAAACGATGCGCTGAACGGTGCCGTTCCGGAAGCCACACCAAAGAGTTTGAAGGAACAAGAGAGTACGACCAATACCCGGAGCGGGCCGGGGCAAGCCTATGACCCTCCGAACATTTATGATGTTCCGTGGCAGTCGGCTGGCATGCGGGCCGTGTATGCAGCCCAGTTCGGTAACTTTTTTATCGCTGGCGGTAGCAGTTTTGGCGACAGCGATGCCACCCCGGAATAATGTTTCTTCTACGCGAGTGTTTCTAGTTTTGGATTAGGTTGTTTAAGGGAGTGTATTATGAATAAAGGGAAGATTTGTCTACTGGTTGCTTTGTCGTTGGTTTCCGTGACTGTGTTTGCGGCCAAGGAGCGTAGCATTCGCGTTCAGAACACGGTGCGGGTGGGCTATGATGATAACGTGTACCAATCAGCCGATAAGACGGGTACTGCGTTTATCACGGATATTATTAATATTTCGGGAAAGCTGACCTTTTCCTCCCGATCCGACATGTTGCTCTATTGGCAGCCGGAATTCCGCTACCGCACGGATGCGGATCCGGATTTCGTTACCTACCAAGATTTGTACGCCCGTTTCAACCATGCGGTTTCACAGCGTACGTTCTTGGAGATTTCTGATCGGTTCCGCTATCAGGACAAAGATGGGCAGAGCGATTTGGGGACAACTTCCAATCAAAACTATCTTGAAAACGACCTCATGGGCGCGCTGGACTACACCATCAACGCCCAGAGTCAGGTCAAGGTGGGCGCAGGGTATGAATTCCGAACATGGGATGATGACAACTACGGTACAGCCTTGGGTAACGACTATGACCAAATCCGTGCCGATGGTTCTTATCTCCGGGAGTTCGTCCCGAACAAGACGACGGGATCGCTGGGGGTGAACTATGTAGACCTCACGCACGAAGGTTCCCGCGGAGGCTTTGATTCGACGACCATCTATGGCGGCGTTGATCAAAACTTTAATCCTAATGTCATTGGCAATGCCCGTTTGGGATACTCCTTCTCGAATGTTGAGAATAGTCTAGGGACGAGCTCTGATACGTCCTCCCCATACGTCCAAGCCGGTTTGGAGGTCAATCCAACGGCGCGCACCAGCTTTACCGGAACCTTGGATTATTCCCTGTCTCGTTCGGAAAACTCCGTTTACAACGCTCAGGATCGCTTCAATCTTCTCCTTGGGGTTCGACACGACCTGACGGGGAAAATTAGCCTTTCATCATCTATCCGTTACACCGTTAGCCTCTACGATGCCGATTATTCGAAAGGCACCGGAGGCAGCGATGCGCAGGATGACTTTTTCATATTCAATCTGCGCGGATCGTACCAGATCAACCGCAACAACTTTGTGGATGCAGGATATCAGTTCAGCAATCGTTCCTCGGACGTGTTTTCGGAGTATGATCGGAACATGGTTGATATCGGTTGGAGACTGCGCCTCTAGCCGCATGCGGATAGTTTGAGTTTTGATTTGATGACAAGGTGGTGAAGGTTTACCTTCACCATCTTAGTTTTTTGGAAGGGAGTTTTGAATATGAGCAATGAGTCTGCGGAACAGCAATCGGGTACCCTTCACTTTCTTGATTATTGGCGGGTTATCCGTTCAAGAAAAGAGATCGTTCTTGCTGTTGCCATCCTCGTTGTCATAACGGGAACCGTCTATACCCTGATGCTCCCGAACATCTTCTCGGCCTACTCGCGGATCTTGGTGTCTGAAGGAGCCCCGGAGATCGATCCGTTTTCCGCCCAGCAATCCTATTACTCGACCTACAACCCCTACTTTCTCCGTACCCAGTTTGAGATCTTGCAGTCCAAACCCATGTTGAAGGAGGTGATTAACCGTCTAAACCTGCAGAAGGCGTGGGGTAAGGAAGGCGAAAAACTGCCGATGGACGTTTCCCTCAAGATTCTCAAAAACAGCATTAGTGTATTCCAGCAGCGGGATACGTCGCTGATCCATATTTCGGTTAGGCTCGATAACCCCGACGAAGCGGCAAAGATTGCCAACGAGCTCGCCGAGGTCTATCGCGATTCACGTTTGGATCTTGCCCTTAGGGAGGCCCGCGAGGCGATCGACACGATTGCCGAGGCACTTAGAGAGCAGCGTGGCCGCGTGGATGCCGCGGAGCAGGTCGTTGAGGATCTCCGGAAAAAATACGGTATCGCCGAGGTGGGCGGCGAAGGGAGTGTCGATGCCAGAAACCTGCGCTTGCAACGGCTGGAGGATGCGCGGTTGGCCGCCCAGCAGGAGATGATCAACAAGAAGGGATCGCTCGAAATTCTTGAAGGATTGGATGAAGAAGGGCTGATCGAACAGGCTTCGTATCTCACCTTCGACAACTTGGTCATGACCACGATCCAGCAGATTCAGGATGCCGATGTCCAACTCAGTTCGCTCGAAGCCGACTTTGGGAAAAACCACCCCGAAGTACAGCGGGTTAAATCCCAGATGGCGAAGTTGGAGAATACGTTGAGCCAAAGGATACTGGCGCTTAGAAATGGGCTAAAAACGGAATATTTGCTGGCACAGAAGATGTTCAACTCCCTGAACAAGGAGCTGGAGGACGAGCGCTCCTCCAGCATCGAGTCGCAAGGGGCCGAGTTCCGGCCCTTTCGCAATGCCCAGTCCGATCTGGAGTCGGAGAGGTTTATCCATACCCAGCTCAATGCCAAGCTCCGCCAGGAAGTCATCACCTTGAAGATTCCGCGCAATCCGGTTGAAATCATCGATAGCGCCGAACCGAACAACCGGCCGGTTAGCCCAAACCTGTTCATGAATGTCTTGTTGAGCATCTTCGTTGGCCTTGGGGCAGGGGTTGGCTTGGCCTACTTCATCGAATACCTTGATACGTCGATCAAAACCGCCGACGATGTCGAACGGCTGCTGGGACTTCCGGTTCTGGGATTGATTCCGCAGAAAGTCCGACCGTTGGTGGAAGAAGGCCCGGATAGCGAACATGCCGAGGCCTATCGTGTGCTTCGCACCAATTTGGCATTTACCGAAGGTGGATCGCATAAGGGTGCGTTTTGTGTCTTGAGCGGCGGCGCCGGCGAGGGCAAGTCCACCACCGTATTCAACTTGGCCTATGTGTGCGCACAGCAGGGTGAGAAGGTGCTGCTGGTGGATGCCGACCTGCGCCGGCCGGTTCAGCATACGATTCTTGGCGTCTCCAATCGCTTCGGGTTGACCAACGTGCTTTTGCGCGATGTGCCAGTGGAGGAGGCGATCAAGGCCACCAGCGTTCCGAACCTGCACTTCCTGCCGAGCGGACGCTTGCCGCGCACCTCGCTGGGCGTGTTGGATCCGAAACGTATCGGCGAATTAATTACCAGTTTAAAATCCAAGTACGATGTGGTTCTCATCGATACCCCGCCGCTGGTGGGCATCAGCGACTCGTCCATCATTGCGAAGGAAGCCGATGGCGCCATTCTCGTGGTGCAGTACCGCAAATATCCGCGCGATATGCTCATCAAGGCCCGGAAGATGATGGAGACCTTGGGGGTCAAAACAGTGGGTGTCGTTCTGAATAACATTAATATAATGCGCGACGACTACTACTATTACTACCATTCCTACTACTCCGACTACTACCACAGCTCCCAGAGCGATGAGATGGCGGACGATAGTGTTTAGCAAAGTTTCCTGAGCGAGGTTGAAAAGATGTTTCAAAAATTCTTTCTGGGTTTAATGTTGGTTTTTTCCGTTTTGGTGAATGGTTGCGTAATACAACCCGTGAGCGGTTCGTCGTCGCAGGCACCGGTTATGGCTGAGGCAGGGGATCCTTCCAGCCCATCTACGGGAGCCGTTGATGCCTACAAGCTAAGGCCCTTGGATCCGATTTATGTGCGCTTTAGCGGAATCATGGAGCAGCAGCAACTCGAGCTGGTCATCGACGAAAACGGCGAAATCAGCCTTTTGCATATCAAAGAACCCATCCCGGCCGCTGGACTGACCACGTCGGCGCTCGAGGCCAGGATTGAACAACTCTATGTGGATGGGGGCATCTACAAGAATGTTTCGGTCAATGTCACCATGACGGCGAAGGTGTTCTACGTTCAGGGGGAAGTCCTCGCTCCCGGCCAGTTCCAGCTCATGAGCGGCACCACCCTGCTGCAAGCCATTGCCGGAGCCCGAGGCCCCAGCGCATTTGCAAATTTGAAGAAGGTAACCATTACCCGCCATGGGAAGATCTACACCTACAATGTGAAGACGCTCGAAAAAGACCCTTCCAAGGATGTGAAGATCGAAGCGGGCGATGTGATCAAGGTTTGGCAGCAGTGGTATTAGCCTTTAGATGGCCACTCGGTCGCATCATCGATGATGGAGTCCTGTCCAACGGAAAAACGAATCGGCATTATTGGAGGGTCGTTTGATCCGATTCACATCGGGCATCTGATCATTGCCCAGGATGCCGCCGAGCGCCTTGAGCTTTCGGAAGTGGTTTTCATTCCTGCCGCCATTCCGCCCCATAAGCAGCACCTGCAGCGCATTGATGCGGAGCATCGGCTGAACATGCTCAAGCTCTCTACCGAAACCGATATGCGCTTCTCTGTTTCGGACATCGAAATTCAGCGCGGCGGGGTCTCCTATACCGTCGATACCCTAAGGGCCTTGCGCGATGTTGATCCGGATGCGGCATTGTTTTTGATCGTCGGTAGCGATACCTTGGTGGATCTTCATACGTGGCACAAAACGGAGGAGATCTTGACGCTGTGCGATGTGGCCACCTTTCTGCGCCCAGGCGAGGATTCGGTGGAGGCGATTGCGGAAAAGATCCGGCTTTCGGCGGGGCAAAGAGAGCAATTGTTGCGGAACGTGATCGCAGCACATCGAATCGGAGTTTCTTCGTCGGAGATTCGCATGCGGTTGGCAGAGGGATTGAGCATTCGCTATCTCGTCCCTCCGGAAGTGGAAATGTATATTTACGAACACAGCCTCTACCAAGGCTGAAAAGGATGGAAGATGGATCAGGATCAAGAAATCATTAAACAGGTTGTCGAATTCCTCGAAGACCGCAAGGCCGAGGAAATTGTTGCGTTGGATCTGAGGGAGCTGGCCAATATTGCCGACTATTTCATCATTGCGACCGGTGCCAACAAGCCGCATCTCAAGGCGTTGTACGACGGAATGCAGCGGTTGTTCAAGGGGGCCGGCTTCAAGGGCTACCACAAGGTCGGCGTTCCGGATAGTGGCTGGATGATCATGGACTACCATGGCATCATGGTGCATATCTTCGAACGCGAGCTGCGCGAATTCTACGACCTCGAAAAACTCTGGAAGGACGCCCCCCGGGTCAAGCTGCAGGACGACTAGCCATGGCATTTAGAATCTACAACACCATGAGTCGCACCAAGGAGGAACTCGTTCCGCTTGATGGTGAGCATGTTCGCATGTACACCTGCGGCCCCACCGTCTACAACTATGCGCATATCGGCAATTTCCGTGCCTACATGTTCGAGGATCTGCTCCGTCGCTACATCAAGTTCTGCGGTTTCAAGGTCACCCAGGTGCAGAACCTCACCGACGTCGACGACAAAACCATCCGCGCCTCCATCGAGCAGGGCTTGCCGCTCAAGGAATACACCAAGAAATACATCGATGCCTTCTTCTCCGACCTCGCCAAGCTCAATATCGAGCCGGCCGAGCACTATCCGGCCGCGACGGACTACATTCCCGAAATGATCGCCCTCATCGAACAACTGTTCGAGAAGGGCTACGCCTACCAGTCCGGCGATGGCTCTGTCTACTACAGCATCGATAGGTTCGCCGAATACGGCAAGCTCGCCCGCCTTGACCGCGAGGGCATGCAGTCCGGTGCGCGCGTCGACCAGGACGAGTACGACAAGGACAACGCCGCCGACTTCGCCCTCTGGAAGGCCTATGTCCCCGAAGACGGCGACGTCGTCTGGGACTCCCCGTGGGGCCGCGGCCGCCCCGGCTGGCACATCGAATGTTCCGCCATGAGCATGAAGCTACTGGGCGAAAGCTTCGATATCCACACGGGCGGGGTCGATAATATCTTCCCGCACCACGAAGACGAAATCGCCCAGTCCGAGGCCGCCACCGGCAAGCCCTATTCCAAATACTGGATGCACTGCGGCTACCTCGTCGTCGACGGCAAGAAAATGAGCAAGTCGCTCGGGAACTTCCACACCCTGCGCGAAGTCCTCGATATGGGGTATTCTGGCCGCGAAGTCCGCTACGAGCTGCTCTCCGGCCACTATCGCCAGTCGCTCAACTTTGCCTTCAAGTCGCTCGACGCCAACCGCGCCGCGCTCAAGCGGCTCGATGAATTCCATGCCAACATCAAGGAAGCCATCGGCAACGAATCCACACCGGGCGAGCTCCCCGAATGGGCGGTCGAAACCCGCGCAAAGTTTGCCGAAGCGATGGATGACGATATGAATATTTCCGGTGCCATGGCTTCCATTTTCGACACCGTCCATGCAGGCAACAAGGCCATGGCCGAAGCCCCAATCTCCGAAAAGCAGGCCTTGGCGGTTTCCTGCCTTTGGCAGGAACTCGACACGGTACTCGGGATTTTGGAACCGCCGGAAGAGGAAATCTCCGCCGAGGTTGCTGCACTGCTCGAAGCCCGCGCCATTGCCCGCGCTGAAAAGGATTGGCCGGAGTCCGACCGCATCCGCGATGCCCTCGCCGAACTTGGCTGGACGGTGAAGGATACGCCCGGCGGACCCAAACTCAGGAAGCTCTAGCTACGCATTACGCTAGTTACGAATTACGCATTATGACTGGAAAATTCATCACCTTCGAGGGGCCGGAAGGCAGCGGAAAGTCGACGCAGATCAAGTTGCTGTCCGAAAGACTCGAAGACCGGGGAATCAAGGTTCTTTGCACCCGCGAGCCGGGTGGAACCGCCACCGGCGAAGCCATCCGCAACATCCTCCAGCACGATGCCGTCGATGAACCTTTGAGCGAACGCGCCGAGCTTCTGCTCTTCACCGCCAGCCGCACCCAGTTGATGGACCAAGTCATACTTCCGGCCCTTGAACAGGGCGAGTGGGTCGTTTGCGACCGCTTCATTGATTCCACCATGGCCTACCAAGGTTTTGCCCGCGGCATGGATATCGACACGCTCGACCGAATCAACGATTTTGCCATCAATAGCCGAAAGCCCGACCTAACCCTATTGCTCGATCTCGACATCGAACGCGGATTCCAACGCTTGGAAGAGCGCTATTCCGACGGCAAGGGTTCCGCCGACCGCTTCGAGCGCGAGGGGCGCGACTTTCACCGCCGTGTGCGCGAGGGCTACCACAAGCTCGCCGAGCGCGAGCCGGGACGCTTCTGCATCATCGATGCCGGGCAATCCATCCAAGAGGTTTCCGTCAACGTCTGGAGTTCGATCAAAGAGGCGTTGCTCTGATGGAAACGGTGGATCTGCATACCGAAGTTTGGGAGGGCATCCGGAACAGTTTCGAGTCCGGCCGCCTGGCGCACGCCTACGTCATTGTCGGCTCGCCGCGCGGAAACGCACTGGAGTTTGCCGAATCGTTCCTCAAGCTGCTCTACTGCGAGGGCGCGGAAAAACCCTGCAACGCATGCAGCAAATGCCGCCTCATTGAGTCGCACAAGCATGTCGATACGCTCTGGATCGAACCGCAGAGCAAGGCTCGTCAAATCAAGGCCGATGAAGTCCGCGGGCTGGTTCATCGAATGACGCAAACCTCGTTCGAAGGCGGTTGGAAGGCGGGCATCCTGGTCGCGGCCGAACGCATGAATACAACCTCGGCCAATATTCTGCTAAAAACACTCGAAGAGCCACCCCCGAAAACCCTCTTGCTGCTCCTTACCGATTCCCCCCAGGCGTTGCTGCCCACCATCATCTCGCGCTGCCAAAAAATCGTCCTTTCCGAAGGCAAGGCCGAGGCGACGGATGCGGTATGGAACGCTCCGTTGATGGAGGTGCTGCACGAGCTTCCGCCGAGTAGCGGGTTGGGCGCGGCGCGATTGGCCGGCCGGCTCAAGGCCATTCTCGATGCGGTGAAGGCCGAAATCGCCGATGCGGTCGAAGGGGAACTTTGGGGCGGCGACGAGGCGCTGGACGAATCCAAGCTCAAGGAGGTGCTGGAAGCCCGTACCAACGCCCGTCTCAAGGAAGTGCAGGCCGAGGTCTTTCGGGTCATGCTCGATTGGCACCGCGACCTTCTGATGCTGGTCTCCAAGGTGGGCAACGAACATCTTATTTTTTCCAATGATCGGAACGTCCTCGCCGAACAATCTACGAAACACTCGCAGTCGTCCGCCTTGCAGGCGATCCAGGTTGTGGAAGGCATGGCTCGTCGACTCGACCGCAACATTCCTGCCATGCAGATTTTCGACGAGGCCTTCCGGAAGCTGGTGAGAGCGTAGACGCGGCATCTTGCCGCGTTGGGATTGGGCTTGTGCATTGAATTCAGCTTTGCAATGGATGAAAAAACTTTTTGTGTTTTTCCTGAACGCGGCTGGCGCGTAGCCACCGCGCGTCTACGCCGAAAGCTTCTGCACCAGTGCCCTCAGCGCGAGGGTGTAGCCAAAGCCTTGGAATCCCATCAACTGGCCAATGCAGGCCGGAGCAGTCAGGCTCTTGTGGCGGATCTCCTCGCGGGCATGCGTATTGCTCAGGTGCACTTCCACTGCCGGCACGACGTCGGCGACGGCCTTGAGCGCGTCGTACAGTCCTAGGCTGGTGTGCGTAAGAGCGGCCGGATTGATGATGATTCCATCGTATTTTCCCCGTGTTGCGCCGATCCAAGTGATCAGTTCCGCTTCGGAGTTGGACTGCAGGAATTCAATTTCAATGTCATCCGCCAACCGGGTTGCACAGGTATTCATTTCCGTTTCAATATCGGCCAGGGTTTCATAGCCATAGATTTCCGGCTCGCGTGTGCCCAGCAGGTTCAGGTTCGGTCCGTTCAAAACAAGTATCTTCATGTCGTCCTCCAAGTCGCGGAATAGATTAGTTTAGTCCTCGCTGGTAAACAAGGATAAGCCGGAGTCGTATTGTTTGCGGGTGTATTGGAGTGGAAGTATGGAGTGCGGCGGGAACTGAACGGCCACGTGGACAGATCCCGAAAAACCAGCGTTTCATCTTCAGGACGTGCCAGTCCCCGCGCAACGTTTCCCTCCTTTTGGTCGGGTAAACGTTCTCTACACGGGGTTGCGGGAATGAGCCGTCAGGTGTAGAGACCGCCTACCCGAAGGGAGGCGGTGCCGCCTGGATTGAAGCAGAGGAACGGCATCTTTCCCGTTTCGGAAGAACGGTCGGGGAAAGGGTTCATGTGAAGAGATCGATTTGCTCATCGGCGGGCGCAAGGCAGGCGGGGCCGTCGTTGGCGACTTTGTTGACGCGGCGGGAGACGGGGCGGGCGGGAGAGAATCGCACAGTATTGAATGTCGAACAGAGAACCGCAGAAGGGTCGGCAAGCCATCTCTTCCAGTCGGTGGATTCAATGATCACGGGCATGCGGTGGTGGATTCCCTGCATGTTGGAATCGGCGGTGCGGGTGAGGATGACGCAGCGGTCGCCGTGCCAAAGCCCGGCGAAGGCGAAGAGCTGTTTTCCCGGCAACTGGAAATAGTAGGGTTGTCGGCCTTTCCATTCGTAGAAGCCGTCGGCCGGAATCAGGCATCGGTTTGCAACGAGCAGGTTCTTGAACATGGGGCGTTCGGCGAGCGTTTCGGAACGGGCGTTGACGACCACAGAAGTCGACTTCGGCTTCTTGAAGCCCCAAATGCACTCGCCCGCACGCGCGGGTTCGTTGGAGCGGATGATGGCCACGGTTTGGGTGGGAGCAATGTTGTAGCGGCCATGGAAGAGCGGGGGGAGTTCAATCTCTCCCTGTTGTTCGATTACCTCCTTCCTGCTTTTGGTTTGGGTAAAGCGTCCGCACATGTTCCAGAGATTGAACCGCGAATGGACACGAATCAACGCGAATCGGTTCCAGACTGCGTATTGCATATTGGATTCACGTGCATTGATGTTCCTTCGCGGTTATCTTCTTCTCAACAGGAGGTTCGTATGAAACTGGTTCGATTTGGAGAAAAGGGAAAAGAGCGTCCAGGGGTGTGGATGGGCGACGGCCGCATTCTGGATGTGCGGGCTCTGGCGTTCCATATCGAGGACTACAACGAGCACTTCTTTGCGCACCAGGGGCTGGAGCAGCTCAAGCTGCTGCTGAATGATCCCGGAGCCAGGTTTGTCGATTCCGAGGGTGTTCGGTTGGGATCACCTATTGCACGCCCTTCCAAGATGGTTTGTGTGGGGGCGAACTATGCCGACCATGCCAAGGAATTTGGCCACGATATTCCAACGGAACCGATTCTGTTTTCCAAAGCCACCACGGCGATCAGTGGGCCCAACGATTCGATCATGCTTCCGGACGGGGCGCAGGTGGTCGATAGCGAGGCGGAACTGGCCGTGGTGATTGGCAAGGCGGCGTCCAAGGTTCGTGCAGCCGATGCCCTCGAGTATGTTGCGGGCTACACCGTGGTCAACGATGTCACCGAACGCATTGTGCAAAAGGTCAATGGGCAGTGGTTTCGTGGGAAGGGTTTCGACTCCTTTTGCCCGACGGGGCCGTTTCTTGTGACACCCGACGAGGTTGATCTTGGTCGCCTTCGCGTTTGGCAAAAGCTCAATGGTGAAATTCTACAGGAGGCCAACACGGTCGATATGATGTTTACGGTTCCGTTCTTGATCGAATATATCTCGAAGGGAATGACGTTGCTTCCGGGCGATGTGATCTCCACCGGCACGCCGTCGGGCATTGGTTCGGCGCGCGACCCGCAGATGCTGATGAAGTCCGGCGATGTGGTCGAGGTCGGCGTTGATGGGGTGGGGGCGCAACGCTCCGAGGTGTTATAGTGTGGCGCAGGCTTTCTAGCCTGCGCAGGGCAGACTGGAAAGTTTGCCCCACATAACGGCAATTAGAACTGGTAGCGGATGGATCCAACAAGCGTGTAGTCGGAATAGTTCTTGGACTGGCGGGTGTCGAGGTCGGCGCGCAGTTCGAGGAATTCGGACATCTTGGCGGAGAGGCCGGCGCCGAGCTTGAGGATATCTTCTTCCGGTGCCTGGAGGAACATGGTGTAGTTTCCTGTTCCGCCAACTAGGCGATAGGGCAGATCTTCCTCCTTTGCATTGAACTCGTGCAGCCAGTGGGCGCGGATTTCGGGTTTGAGGGTCACCTCTCTCACGGCCATGTAGATGCCGAGGTTGCAGCCGATCGAACTCTGGACATACAACGCGTCGAAGCTGTCGACCGAGCGGGTCACGGCTGTGGTGGACTTTTCGTCGTAGGCGTCCTGCTCGTAGTAGTTGGCCAGCAGGGAGGCCTGCGGGGTGATGATCAGGTAGTTGCCGGTGATTTCCTTTCCGCCGCCGAGATAGAAGGCGATGTTCTGCGCATCGTAGGAGGCGGTGGTGTCGAATACATCGCCCAGCGTTTGATCAATCGTGCTGGAGCCGTAGACCATGCTTCCGTCAAGGAACCAATCCTGGGTTCCGACAGAGGCGTAGACCGCACCATAGGTGGTCTTGGTGTCGCCGCTGGCCCCGTTGTCCTTGTCCACGCTGCCGCTGTTGGAACCGCCGGCCAGACCAACGAGAATATTCTGGGAGACGGCGAGGTCCGCACCGATGATAAAGCCACTCAGATCGGCGTCGTAGGCATCGAATCCATCGGCGGCGCTTCGGTCGCCCCATGTTCCGTAGCCTGCAATCCATCCTTGCAACTCCTGATCCTGCGCATGCGGGCCGGCCGCCCCGACAGGTGCCGATGCTGCTTCCGTGCGCTCACGGGTATTGTCGCCGCGCACCGTCAGTTCCGAGGCAATCCCGCCAATGCCCATGTTGATCACGTTGTGCATCGGAGCAGAGCTTGCTTTTTCACCGTAGTAGTCATCCATGGCCTTGTTTGCCCCGGCGGCATCCAGGCCGCTCAGTGTTTTGAGCATTTCTACGGCAAGCTCATCATTGTCCTTCGCCATGTCTTCGATTTCGTCCGCCACATCGGCGAGCATGCCTTCGAGTCCGGCGGCATCGGTCAGGCTGCGCTTGATGAAGTTGTCCAAAACAATGAAGCTATTCATCGTGTTGTTGGAAACGGTGATTTTGAAGTCGAGCAGCAGATTGGTCTGGATGTTGTCCCAAAGCAGCCCGGTTGAAGCGGCTTCTCCACCAATGGTGATGCTTCCTGCCTTGACGATGCTAATAACATTGGATTCTCCAACGCCATCGTCATATACCGTGATTGTGGTATTGTTTGTAAATTCTGCATTTCCATCCACGATTAGGTTTGGCTGAACCTGATTGCTGCTAATGCCGATTTCCAGAATAGAGCTATCGTCCTGTTCATAATCCCCGCCCACATGCACCTGCGATTTGGAATCGATCTTCAGGGTTGAGCCGTGGGAGAGGAATGCGTCGTTTCCGACAGAGACCTGCGCCCCGTCCAGCACGAACAGGTTGTTAGCTCCGGAAGCGTTGGTTTCGGAGTTGCTGATGAAGAGATCCGCACCAACGTTCAGCACGGAGCCTGTTCCGCCGACGGTTACGGTGTTGCGTGCCGATACGTAGCCGATGTAGAGGTTTGTGGCGGTGGTTGCGAGTGCCCCGTTGGTGATGGTGAGCGAGTTGTCGCTGGTTTCATAGCCGACATGCAGCACGTTGGTTCCGGTGTCCCAGAGGGCGTTGGTTCCGTTTAGAGTGAATCCGATTCCACCCTCAATTTGGTTGGTTCCCGAGAGGGTTCCACCGAGTTCTAGCGTGGAACCGCTGTGGAAAACGATGTTGGTGGCGGTATTGGTCATTGCTCCGAAATTCCAGTCCACTGTCCGGAGGGTTCCTCCACTATTAATGTTCAAGGAGTTGTTGGTGCCCGTCCCGATCTCAATATGGCCTTGCTGGGCATAGAGGATGCCTCCATTGCTTACGTTGACGGCGTTGTTCGATCCGGTTGTCGAGCCGATGGCCAAGGTATTGGAAACGCTCAGCAGGGAGTCATCGCCGGTCACGGTGACTACGTTGTTTGTGGTTCCCTCATAGGTTCCTACAAATAAATCCTGCGCACTGACTTTTGCACCATCGACGAGATCCAGCGTATTGACCGAGTTCGATGCGCCGATGTAGATGGCGTTTGCAACGTTGAGCACCGCATTGGTTGTTTCGAGGTGAATGAAGTTTTTCACCTCATGCTGGTTGGTGCTGCTGCCTAGGTACAGGCTTCCATCGATGTTGGCGGTGCCTCCATAAACTGCAAAACGGTTGCTTCCTCCCTCTTTGCCGACCACCAAGTCGCCCGCAACATTGAAGCGGGTATCGGAATCGCGCTGGAGATAGATATAGTTGTCCTTGACGGTTTCGCCGATGACCACATCGCCATCAACGTTGACCGTGCCTCCGTCGCGGATGGCCAGGATGCTGCCGCCACCTTCCAAGCCAACCGTCAGGTTTTGCTGGATGTTCAGGGTCGCGCCTTCTCCGACAATGGCGAGGTTGCCCGTGGTCTCCACGTTGTCGTCATCCACATGGCCTGTTTTCCCGGTGGCATCCTCCGTCTTTCCGATAATGAATTCGCCGGTAATGGTATTGGTTCCTCCGGTTTGGGTGTAGCGGTTGTTGATACCACTCACGCCGAGGATGAAATTGTTGCTCACGATCAGGGTGCTGCCTTCATCGCTGAGGGTAACCGAGTTGTTGTCCGAACCGGCAGAAGATCCAATCTTTAGATCTGTGGCAACGATGACTTGGCCGCCTTCGGTTATATCCAAGGAGTTCCAGTCTCCGGCGGCTCCGATCAGGATCTTGCCCTGCGCCGTCAGCAGGGAGTTGGAGCCGGTCACTATGATGCTGTTGCCTGAAGACGAGGCCTTGTTTCCGATATACACAATGTCGGAAGCCGTGGCGGTTGCCCCGTTCGTCAGGGTAAGCGAGTTGTTGTCGCTACTGTCGCCGATGTACATCTCGGCGGCATCCCAGCGGGACGTGTTGGAGCTCAGGCCGTTGTCCAGCCGAATGTTCAGCCCATCTTCAATCGTCGAGTTGTCGATCGTTAGCGTTCCGCCGACTCCAAGAAGAGAACCGGTCTTGAAGTTGAGATTGGAGGTTGCGGTGAAGGTCGGTACATTGACATCGCCGCCGACCAGCAGTTCGCCGGCAGATTCGATGTTTACCATATTGAATCCGTTGGTGGCTCCGGCAATGTTGTTGATCACAAGATCGGATGTTTCGTTGATATGCACCGCACCACCGGTTTTGACATCCATTACATTGTTGGAGTTGGCGGCGGAGCCGACGATAAGTTGCTCGCGCACAGTCAGCAGGCCGTCTTCCTTGATTTCGATCGATCCACTTTCGTTGGTGCCGAGTCCCAAGTAGAGATAGTCGGTATCCACCTCGGATGAATGCGCCACATTGAGCTGGCCGTTTCCATCCGTATCGCCGACAACAATCCCGCCGGTGGATAGACTATTGGTATCGGCATTCCCTGCAATAACGAGTCCGCCATTGGTGACCGATAGAAGGTTGCCGGTGGAGGTGGAGATTTCCCCGACATAGACTTCTGTGACCGATGCAACGCCCCCGTTCGTAATAAACAGCGTATTGTCTGGCTCATCAACCCCGACCTTTAAGCGAAAGTCATTGGTTGCCCATCCCAGATAGTTGGTTGTGCCCTGATCGTTGTAGTTGATCGCTTCGACCGTCATGGCTCCAAGCCCGATGCACACAAAACCGCAAATAGAAATAAACAGGTGGCAGTTTTCTTTGTTAACACTAAATCTCATAACAGATATTCCCTTCATGAATGCATTGCTGAATGTGGCTCAAAAACATCAGAGGAATCTATAGGTCTGGCCTGCTAAAAACAACCATGTTTGTAAAGATTTAGGCATTTGTCCGGACGGCAGGTTGATGAGGGTTTCCCCGATTGTTTGATTTTAGACTGGGGATGACCGGGGGGAGGGGATACGATCCTCTCCCGTATTTCTCGAACACCCCTACACTCTGAACATGGAACAAATTTAATGGCGAAATATCTCTTTATCACCGGCGGCGTGGTTTCCTCTCTGGGCAAGGGCATCACGGCGGCGTCCGTGGGCCGGTTGCTGATCAACCGCGGGCTGAACATCCGCATGCTCAAGCTCGATCCCTACCTCAATGTGGATCCGGGCACCATGAGCCCCTACCAGCATGGCGAAGTCTACGTGACCGACGACGGCGCGGAAACCGATCTCGACCTCGGTCACTACGAGCGCTACACCGGCCAGCCGACCTCGCAGAAAAGCAACATTACCGCGGGCAGCGTCTATTGGTCCGTGCTGCAAAAAGAACGTCGGGGCGATTATCTGGGCGCGACCATCCAGATGATTCCGCACATCTCCAACGAGATCAAGGAACGCATCCAGTCTTTGGAATCCGAAAATCCCGATGTCATCCTGATCGAACTCGGCGGCACGGTGGGGGACATCGAAGGGTTGATCTTCCTCGAATCGATCCGCCAATTGGCGCTGGAGGTTGGACGCGACAACTCCATGTTCATCCACCTGACCTATGTTCCGTTCATTGCGGCGGCGAAAGAGGTGAAGACTAAGCCGACCCAGCAGAGCGTGGCCAAGCTGCGCGAGATCGGAATCATGCCCGACGTGCTGGTCTGTCGCACCGAGGTCGACCTCCAGCAAGAGCATCTCGACAAGCTATCCCTCTTCTGCAACGTGCCGAAGGACTGCGTGATCGTTGAAAAGGATGTCGAAACCTCCATCTATGAAATCCCGCTGGTGCTCTCCCGCGCCGGGCTAGACGAAATCATTCTCAACCGTTTTCGCATCGTCAAGCCCTCGAAGCCGCTGACGGACTGGGAAGCGTTGATCGACACCATAAAGAACCCTCAGGGCACGGTGCGCATCGGTGTCGTCGGAAAATATTCCGAGCTGCAGGATGCCTATAAATCGATCTACGAAGCGCTCTACCACGGCGGCTATGCCGCCGGCTACGCGGTCGACATCGTCAAGATGTCGGCCGAGGACATCGAAAAGGATCCCTCCATTCTCGACACGGTCGACGGTGTGCTCATTCCCGGCGGCTTTGGTTCGCGCGGCATGGAAGGCAAGATCCGCGCGGCGCAGTACGCGCGCGAAAACAACATTCCATTCCTTGGAATCTGCCTCGGCCTGCAGTGCGCGGTGATTGACTTTGCGCGCAACGTCTGCGGCCTTTCCGGCGCACACACCACCGAGTTCGACGAAGAGCGCGGCATCAAGACCGAGCATCCCGTCGTCTGCTTGATGGAAGAGCAGATGGATGTTGAAGAGAAGGGCGGAACCATGCGCCTCGGCGCGTGCCCATGCATCCTCGAAGAGAACACCAAGGCCTTCGCCGCCTACGGCACGAAGAATATTTCCGAACGCCACCGTCACCGCTACGAGGTCAACAACAGCTATCGCGGACAACTCGAAGAGAAGGGGCTCGTGCTCTCCGGCATCAATCCCGATATCGGCGTGGTCGAGATGATCGAGCTGCCCGACCATCCTTGGTTTGTCGCCACGCAGGCGCATCCCGAACTCAAATCACAGCCCGTCAATCCGCATCCGTTGTTCAAGGACTTCGTCTCCGCCGCCGTCAAGAAGACGGAAGGCTGATTTCTCGGCATGGAAAGAGCAGGCTGGAAAGCCTACTCCACGTGGGGCAGGCTTTCGGCCTGCCCTTTGTTTTTACAGAAATCAAAACGCGTAGATGAGCTTTGCGGAGAGGTTGTGGGAGTTGAAGCCGTCGCCTAATAGCTCGTCGAAGTCGAAGCGTAGCAGGACGTTCTTGGGCTTGTTGCGCATGGTGTTGAAGAACGAGAAGCCAAAACCGACCCGGAACAGCTCTTCGTCGAGCAGGGGGTGGGCGAGCTGGTAGTCGTTGCTTCCGCCTTCGAGGCTAAAGGACATATTGCCCGGATCCGGGTTGAACTCGTGCAGCCAGTGGAAGCGGCCGTCCAACTTGAAGCCGAAGGTTTTGAGCGCCGTGGTGTTGAGCATGGATACGTTGAGGCCGAGGCTGCTGCGGAGCGAGTCGGCATCGAACGCATCGATGTTGCGCGGCACAGCGTTGTCGCTGGTTTCGGAGTAGGCGTCTTGCTCATACATCGAATATTGAATGGAGGCCTCTGGCCTGAAGATGGTGCCGCCATCGGTATCGATCAGATTGTAGCCACCGCCGAGATAGGCGGTGGCCACTTCGGCATCGAACTCGCCGTTGAGAACGAACGGCCCGCTGGTCCGGGTTTCCACCGCATTGAAGCCGTATGCGATTCCGGCATCGAAGTAGGCGCGGTCCGTTCCATAGGTTCCGTAGAGGGCGCCATGGTAGGCGCGAATATCTTCCTTGCCGTCGCTGCCGGTTGTGGTGGAGTAGTTGCCCCCGCCGCCGCTAAGGCCAAGCAGCAGGTTGCCGAGGCTTGTGTCGACCCCAATCACTCCGCCGTGCAACGTGGCATCGTACGCGGAATTCAGACCCTCGGTATCGTGGCTATAGAACTGGCCATGGTATTTGCCCCAGCCGCGCAGGTCGTTGTTCCGCTGCGGTCCCTTGGCACCGGGCGGAAGCAGTTTGAGTTCTTCGCGGAACTCCGCGCCGCGGGATACGGACTGGCCGACCGCCGCCTGCAACCCTTGCATCGCCGTCTGGAAGGTGTTCATGGTGGTGAAGTAGGTCTGTTCCACCAACGGACCCGAAGTGTTGGGGTTGTTGTCGATGAGGGTCAACATTTCCTTGTTGTCGATATCGTCCAGTTCATCGGCGAGGTCGCCAAATTGTCCGGTGGCGTTCCAGTGTTCGCGCAAGGTCTTGGTGGTGAAGCGTAGCTTAAGGTTTCCTCCATCAAGCATTATGTCAGCGAGCCCGGTGCGTTTAGCAGCGTTGGTGTAGATGTTGACGTTTTCCGCAAAGTTGCTGTCCGTCGCAGAGTTGGTCGTGCCTCCGGAGGTGATCACATGGATGTCCGATGTTGCCGAAACCACGGTGGATGTGACCGATGATCCGACGCTAAGGCCGGCCAACTGGTTGGTGATGGCGAGTATTGAGTCGGCGTGGAAATAAGCGTTGTCGGCTGTGATGGTTCCAGTGCCGTTGGTGTGTGCCGAGATCCAAAGGGTTGCATTCGATGAAGCCGTGAAATCGCCTGCAAAGTCGACCGTGGCCTCCGTGGAGGCAATATATAATCTGCCCGCGTTCGCAAGGTTGAAGTTTTCGGTGAAACGCATTGTACCGTTCTGAATGGTTGTGGTCTGGAAGGGCGCGTTGTTTTGGTTGGTGGCGATGAGCGTACCGCTGATGAGTACCATGCTGTCGCTGATCACTGGGCCATTGGTTCCTGTGCTCAGGAGCTGCATACCTTCGCCGCCGAAGCCCACGAAGTTGAAGGTACCGCCGTTCAGTGCAATAGAGTTGGTTTTGCCTGCGGTTGCGTTGCTGAGTAAGCCATAAAAGGATTTGGTGCCGTCTTGTCCGCCGGTAAAGGTGCCGCCATCAACGGTGATATCGGAGTCGATGGCAAGGATGCCAGCACCGGCAATGCTGGTATCGGCACTTCCGGTATCCCCGCCGGTGAAGGTGCCGTCCACGATGTGCAGGGTCGAGTCTTTAACGAACAGGCCGGGGCCAGCGATCGAGGTTGAGGTGAATCCGGATCCGGCGGATGCATCGCCGGTGCTTCCGCCCTGAAAGGTGCCGTTGCTGACGATTACGGTGGAGTTGTTATACGCGGAAAGCCCGCATCCCCCGTAGGTCATTGTGTTGGTTGTGGCAAAATCAACGCTTCCACCAGCTCCTCCGACAAAGGTGCTGGTTCCATCTATGATATTGGTGCCGACATGGTTGAGGTTCAGGCCGTCCGTGCCATGTACCTCATATAGTGAGGGGGCATATGTGGCTCCTTTAAACGTGGAGTTGCTTATGGTTAAGAATTGGACACTATTGATGGCTCCTCCCACTGTGGCGTTGGTGGAGTGTAAAGTTATTAAGGATGAACCCCCTCCAGGTGGGGGTGGACCTTCGATCGTGATGGTGCTAGCTCCTCCGCTTCCCAAAAAGTTTCCGCCGATGATGTTGAGGTTGGTGCCGCCACTGACGGAGAGTGCGGGCGCCAGCATGTTGGTAGCGGAGGTGATGGTTCCACCAGTGGCAGTGATGGTGAAGTTGTCGAAGTTGTTTCCGATGCCAATGGTGCCGCTGACATTGTTTGAGAGCGTGATTCCAGTAGTATCCTTCCAGCCGATGACAAGGTAGCCGTCGCCATCGACCTCCGAACTGATGGTGGTGGCGGTTGCCAACTCGGAATAGTTGGTTCCGAAGGCGGTACCGATAACCGTGTTAGATTGGGCGCGGGCAGAGAGGGCGGAGCACAAAAAAAGGGCGGGCACCATCCAGTGCATCGCCCTTTTTTTAGATTCCGCCCGGTGCCAGTTTGAATATTTCTTCATCATGGGTGTGGCTCCGATTAGGATGTTGAGGGTGTTATTTTTGGATCTTTTTCGGCACGAGAATAGCGTTTACGAAACGGCCATTCAGGCGCGGAGCCTGGTCGACGGTGGTGATGTCCACCGTATCCTTGATGACGCGCTGCATGACCTCGAAGCCGAGCTCGCGGTGGGCGTTTTCGCGACCGCGGAACATGAGCGAAATCTTGACGCGGTCGCCATGTTCGATGAATTTGCGCAGGTTGCGCATCTTAGTGTCGTAGTCGTGGTCGCCGACGTTGACGCGGAATTTGACTTCCTTGAGCTTGGTCTGCACCTGATGCTTCTTTTGCTCTTTCTTTTTCTTTTCCTGGTCGTACTTGTATTTGCCGAAATCCATGATCCGGCACAGCGGCGGCTTGGCGGTGGGGGAAATCTCCACCAAATCCAGTCCATACTGGTCGGAGCGCCGCAATGCGTCGCCTGTTTTCATGATGCCGAGCTGATCGCCGTTGGGATCGATCACGCGGATTTCGGGAACGCGGATGCGGTGGTTGATCCGCACCTGCGGCTCGCGTTGCTGTCTACCTCTGTAGTTTTGCCTGCTAATCTGAGACCTCCATGTCTACTGTTGTCTTTGCCAGCTCTTCCTCTTTGAGCTGCGCGATAAATTCATCCAAGCTACATTCGCCCTTCATGCCCTTGAGGCGGTGGCGCACGGCGACTTGGCTGTTTTCCTGTTCCTTGCCGCCGATAATAAGCATATACGGCACTTTGTCCAGTTGGGCGTTCTTAACTTTTCCATTTAATTTTCCCTGCCTGGTATCCACCGTTGCGCGGATTTCGGCATTCCGAAGCTTGGAAAGGATTTCGTCGGCATAGTCGAGCTGGTCGTCGGAAAGTGGCAGGATGCGCACTTGTTCGGGGGCCAGCCAGACGGGGAAGCCGCCGGCATAGTGCTCGGTCAGGATGCCGAAGAAGCGTTCGAGGCTGCCGAAGAGCGCGCGGTGCACCATGTACGGGCGGTGCGCCTCGCCATCGGTGCCGATGTATTTAAGGTCGAAACGCTCCGGCAGGTTAAAGTCGAACTGGATGGTGCTCGTCTGCCACTCGCGGCCGATCGCATCCTTCACCTTGAGGTCGATCTTCGGGCCATAGAACGCGCCGCCGCCTTCGTCGACCTCGTAGGGAAGGCCTTCGGCTTTGATTGCCGCTTCGAGCGATTGGATGGCTTGGTCCCATTGCGCTTTTTCGCCGACGGCTTTTTCGGGGCGGGTGGAAAGGTAGGCCTTCACTTCGGTGAATCCGAAGGTTTTCCAGATCATGTTGCAGAAGCGGATAACCTCTTTGACCTCGTCCTCGATCTGCTCCTGGGTGCAGAAAATGTGCGCGTCGTCCTGGGTGAAGCCGCGGACGCGGAAGAGCCCGTGCAGGGTGCCGGCCTTTTCGTAGCGGTAGACGGTCCCGAGCTCGGCCCAGCGCAGGGGGAGTTCGCGGTAGGAGCGCAGTCCGGATTTGTAGATTTCGATGTGGAACGGGCAGTTCATCGGCTTGATGAAATATTCCTGGCCGTCCACATCCATCGGCGCATACATGCCTTCCTTATAGAAGTCGAGGTGGCCGGAGGTTTCCCACAAGTTGGCCTTGCCGACGTGCGGGGTGTAGAGAATGTCGTAGCCGTTCTTAAAGTGCTCGCGCTTCCAGAAATCCTCGATAATCGAACGGATGCGCGCGCCCTTCGGATGCCAGTGCACGAGGCCGGGACCGACTTTTTCCGAAATCGAATAGAGGTCGAGATCCTTGGCGAGGCGGCGGTGGTCGCGCTTCTTGGCTTCCTCGAGCCGCTTTAGATAGAGACGCAGCTGCTTGGGGTTGGTGAAGGCCGTGCCGTAGAGGCGCTGTAGCATCGGGTTGGTTTCGATGCCGTGGAAATAGGAGCCCGCCACATTCATCAGTTGGAACGTGCGGAGTTTCCCGGTGCTTTCCACGTGCGGCCCGCGGCAGAGATCCTGGAATTCGCCACAACTATAGAAAGAGATCGGTTCCCCTTCGGGGATTTCGTCGAGGCGTTCGAGCTTGTAGGTCTGCCCTTTGAGGATTTCCTTTGCTTCGTCGCGCGAGACCTCGATGCGTTCGAAAGGAAGATCCTCTTCGACGATCTTCTTCATTTCGGCCTCGATGCGCTCGAAGTTTTCGGGGGTGATGCGGTCGGTGAGGTCGAAGTCGTAGTAGAAGCCGTCGTCGGTCGACGGGCCGATATCCAGCTGCACATCGTCAAACAGGCGGCATACCGCCGCCGCCATCACATGCGCCGTGCTGTGGCGCATCTTTTCCAAATCGGTCATCGGTTCGTCTTTCATGGGTTCGCAAGCATCTCCTGTAAAAAAGAACCGCGAATATAGGGGGAAGCGCACACCGTGTCAATCGGTGGGCGCGCGGGAAATCCGCAGCATTGTGGCGGCTATATCGCCGGATGTCGCACGGATCGCACCGATGTCCGCACGGGCGGCCCACCGTCCCCATCTCCACCGACGGCAAGAGCTTCTACCATCTAAAAATCGCGTATTAAGAGCGGAAGGATGGTATTTTTTGCCGCTATATTTATATAGTATACTATATATTTATTCCCTAAAATGGCCATTTTCGGTCTATTTTATATAGTATACTATATAAAAATAGCCCCCCTGTTTTTGATCAAATGGGCTGTGTCAGAAGCTTTTTCCGGAGCGGGAAGGGGTGCCCTCTGGATCATACCTGTGCTGGAAAGTCAGTGTTTTGGGTTCCAACTTTTAAAAAATACGCTACATTTTATGGTCGTTGGGAGCCGTTACGCAGTAATGCTATGAAGAGGAAGCCTAAAAGAAATACAGATCGGAAGCGCGGACAGGTGATGCTGGAGTATGTTGTGGCGCTGGGCGTGTTCTTGGCCTTGGTGGGGATCTGCGCGGTGTTGATCCATGTGTTCAGGGCGTATGGAAACCGTGTGCTGGATCTTATTGGCATTTCATAGTGCGGGGTTGGATGGTGATCGGAAATTGGTAAACCAGAGGAGATGAAGGCATGAAGATTGTTCCAAAGAGAAAAGAGGGCCAGGCGATGGTCGAATATATCATTATCGTGGCTGTGGTTGCACTTGCCGCGTTGGTGATCTTTGGCATGTTCGGGGATACCATCAAGAAAAAGATGGGCGGCGCCATCGATGAGCTGGAAGGGGATTCCTCCGGAAGCGATGCCGTGCGTTCGTCGAAAACCTATCTTGAGGATCTGGGCGATTAATCCTTCGGGCGAAGATGCCGGGCGGGGTCGGCGGGAAGGCTCGGCGATGGTGGAGTCGTGTCTCGTCATGGCGTTGCTGTGCTTGATCCTGTTTGGGATTCTCCAGGCCTCCTATTTGGTTGCGTCGCGCAATGTGGTCAACTACACGGCCTATTCCACTGCGCGCGCGGCATCCGTGGGGCTGAACGAGTTCATGCTGTACAAGGTGAGCCACTACACCAGCATCCCGGCGGCCGGTCCCGTCACGACCCCGTCCGGATTTGGCGGGAACCGCCCGGTCGGCCGGTCGGCTGGCTCGCTGTGGGACAATGCCATTGCCCGCGACCACGCGCCCGTGTCGGAACTGGGCACCTACGAGGTGGCCGTCAAGGAGGCCTACCACATGGCCGGAACCGCATTTTTCGATTCGATTCTAAACTATGAAAACTGGCAGGAGATCGAGACCGGAATCCAGATTGAATACGAGAGCGACAACGACGATTTGATTACCCTCCAGATCGGGCAGACCGTTCCGATGGTCTTTCCCTTTTCCCGCGTTTTCTTTGGCTACCTCGATCCCGTGAATGCGCGCCGCCGGGGGGTTCTGGGCGCCTACCCCGGAATGCGGATCACCGCCACCGCCGTCATTGAAGACCATTCCAAGCTCTACCTGAGAAACAACTGATGCCGTCCCCCCCGCCACGCAAGTCAGGACAGGCCATCATCTTCCTCATGGTGGTGATGGTGATTGGCCTGCTGGTTGTGATTTGGAACTTTGATCTCCACCGGGTGGTCTCGGCAAAGATCCGGGTTCGAACGGCCGCCGACTCCGCCGCGCTCTCGGCCGCGCGCTGGCAGGGCAAGACGCTGAACATGATCGGCGATCTCAACCTGATCCAGGCGGCGCTGATCACGACGGCCTATGCGAATTATCTGGCGGCTCCTAGCGGGGCCATGTTCGAGGACTTTTTGGACTACGGGGAGTATGACGATCTCCACGGTCTCCGGGAGCGCTTGGTATTTGTCGGCCCATTGGCCGCCTTTGCGGTGGCCCAGCAGGCGGCGTTCAACAATGGGGCTTTCCACGATCCCGTGCTGGCGGGCGACCTGCGCGAGATGGCCGAGGAGATTCGCTACCGAATTGGCCGCCCTCCCTACGACAATGCCTTCAAGGACTATGCCGACCTGCTCGACCTACTCGTCGACGGCGGTGTCGCCGTCAGCTCCTATTCGCTTCGGCTGCCCAACCACCCGCTGGCCGATCAAGTGTTCTACGGTGCCATCGCCCAGGCCTCGATGGGCTTTTGGTGCGACTTCTACAACCGCCGCTATCTGCTGGAGAACTACGACGGTTTCGAAAGCTGGCCCAAGCTCAATACGGAGTTCAAGAAGAACTATATGCTCGACTTGAAGATCGACGAGTTCAACACCGGCTTTGTCCGTCAGCCTAACGGCTCGGTAGAACCGAGGATGCCTCCCTCGGCCATTCCCGATCCGGACGACTATCGTGAAGAACTGTACGACTATATGGAGACGACGGATGTGGTGGTGGACTACGGGGATCCGGACTATGTTTCTGCGTTGTACCACCCCGACGTGTACCGGGTGAAGTGGCATGCCTACAACTCCTCGTGGGCGAAGAGTTGGCCGAGACCCGCTTTCTACGACGATGAAACCGACGCAAAGAGCCGACGATTTCCCATCCGAGCGAGGGTCCGTCCGCACTTCGACTACATGGGCGCGGAAGCGGGTTTCGGGATTTCGGTGCCAATCGCCCGGGGTATTCTTGCAAGCTCGGACAACCCCACGGTCGAGCTGGCCTATAAAACCAAGGCGAAGCCCTTCGGGTATCTCGACACGGACGATGCGCGGGAACCGCCCCATTATTTCGGCTTTGTTTTCCCCGCTTTCCGGGAGGTCCGCCTGATCCATTCGGACATTGGCGACAAGGTGGTGGAGGTGGCGTTCTTCGAGCATGTCACCGAGCATCTTGAAGAGTATCTGGAACTTGGCCCGGTCGCATGCCAGCCGGACTGCCGCTATTGCCAGTTGCTGGCGCAGTGGGAGGAGATGGATCTCCAAGCCGGGTTGCTGTGGCTGGAGCAGGCCTATGCCGACCCCGACAACAACCCCTGCAAATCCAAGGATGAGCCGAGCGCGATTTGGGGCAAGGCCGGAGGAGGAGCAACCGGTGGGTCGTAGACGCAACTTTTCAAAACACCATGCCCGTGCAGGGCAGGCCATGGCTGAGTTTCTCGTCGGGCTTGTCGGCATCATGTTGCTGGTCGTTGGCCTTCAGCAGATCGCCATCGTGTCCAACCGGAGTTTCAAGGCGCACTTCAATGTGCGTCGGTTGCTCGCGGAACAAATGGTGGATCCGATGGCCGACTACACGGGCGAGTATGTTTTTTCCCCGACCACCGATCCAGGGCTGGACGGTAAGAAATATACCGCCGACGATTTCATGGTGGAAGGGAACGACGATTTCTTCAAAAAGCGGAAAGGTTTCCGGTATGCGGTGGACTATTACTCGCTGGAAGTGCGTCTGGATGAATACGGCCGCGCCGATCCCTACTACCACCTGTCGGAACGCGGATTGGCCAACCTGTCGAAAAGCTTTGAAATGTTCTACGCCGAGGACCGGCAGCCCGTCGAGGTCGTACCCTTCCTGCGCCGCGTTCTCGGGCGAGACATCATCGAAATCGAGCAGTCGGGCTGGATGCCCGCATGGGACAAGGTCATGCCATGACGCGCTGGAAATCCATCCTGTTGGTCCTATTGCTGGGCAGCCTGGTTCCGGGGGTCTCCCCGGGGCGCGTCTTCCGGTCGGCCGGGGTGCGTGGCGGGCAGTTGAATACGGCGGGACTGCCGTGGGAGTTCGCCTATCACACGACCATGAGCGTGAATGGTCGGCGGAATGCGGTCTATGTCTATTCCGCCCGTTTCCACGAGCCGGTGGAAGAGCAGTTGAAGAGCCAGTTCGAGCGGCAGGGTGCCACGGTGGTGCTGCACCGGACGCCGGACGGCGCAACCGGCCTGGCCAAATGGCCCGACCGCGAGGCACGCATCCTGGTTCTTTCCCCCGACAGCCAGCCCAACCAGATGGTTTTCCTGTTCTACCCCGAGGCCCTGCGTTCCGGGGAAACGCACTTTCCGATCCCCGAATATCCCGGCGCCAAAATGGGCAGCACGACCCTCGACGAAGAGACCAAAACCTTTTGCGCAACCCTTGAAACGACGGATTCCATCGAGCAAATCCACACCTTCTATGCCGGGGTTCTCGCCGCCAACGGATGGAGCCCCGCACTGCCCTGGAACCGCTCCGGAGAGGCCTTGTCCAGAATGGCGCTTTTCCATAAGCACGAAAAAATGTGCTGCATTCTCGCAACGAACAAACCGGATGGATTCCGTCGGGTTACTGTGCTTGTGAAAGGGGGCGGGCTTTGATAGCCTTCCCGGATATTGAGAGGACTCTATGAAGAACAAACTCGTACTCGCCGTGGCATTGTTGATTGCCGGACTCGCATTTTTCATGAACTGGAGATATCTCCAAAGCGAACGCGAAAGGCTGGGGCTGAACGCCGTGCAGGTCAAGGTGATCGTGCCTAAGCGGGATCTTCCCGCCACCACCATTCTCGCGATCGAAGACCTTAGATTGCGCAACGAATTCAAGTCGGCGGTGGGCAACAACGCTTTCTTTGCGGACGATCTCGATGCCGTGCTCGGAAAGCGGTTGATCTATCCCATCCGGCGCGGCGACATCTTGCTGTGGTCGCAAGTCGACATGCCGCGGCGGACGCGCGGCGGGCTCTCGCGCATCATCGAAAAAGGCAAACGCGCGGTCTCCCTCTCCATCGCCGGCGCCCCCGCGGTAAGCGGGTTGGTCCAGCCCCTCGACAAGGTCGATATCATGGGCACCTTCACCTTTCCCTCGCGCACCAACCCCGCGCAGGTTGAATCCGTGACCCTGACCCTGATGCAGAATGTAACCGTGATTGCCACCGGAGCGCAGATTGCCGGGCAGGAACGCTCCAAGGAACGCGGCCGGCAAACCGGATACAGCACCATCACCTTCGAGGTTACCCCGCGCGAGGCCGAACTGCTGGTCTTTGCCCAGCAGACCCGAGGCAAGCTCTACCTCTCCCTTCGCAACCCGGAAGACATCTACTACGAAGGCGAACTGCCCTCCGTCAACTTCGACTACATCGAGGCGGTACTCCAGGAGTTGAACGAAAAACGTCAAAAGGGACTCGGCGTCACCCAGCCCAAGCCCTAGCATCGGATGGACGACATGCTTCAGATTCAAATCACCCATCCCTCCAGGGAACTCCGCGCCATCGACGCCTCCTACGGCGCCTACATGATCGGATCCGACTCCTCCAGCCGCATCGTGCTCGACGACGGCAGCGTCGAGGAGGCGCACGCCGTCCTGACGCTGATGGAAGACGAGTCGTATATCGAAGACCTAATGGGTGCCGGCGTTTTTGTGCATGGCGACCGGATCCCTACCCGCCAGCGCATCTTCCCCGGCTCCCCCATCCAGATCGGGAACTATACGCTTCTTTTCGAGGCTGCAGAGGGAATCTCTCCAGAGGAAACCCCGGTCGCGCCGGAGGTCTTCAAGCCCAAGCCGCAGAGCCGGGCCGTTTCCGCCAGTCAGGCCATCAAGCAGCAGATCCATGCCGAACTGGTGGGCCGGCTCGACCTCAAGCGCCTCAGCATGAACAAATTCCAGGAGAGCGAGCTCCAGACCAAAATCAGAAAAACGCTCGACGAGATTATTTCCGAAATTCGCGTGCGCCTCCCCGCCGGCCTCGAACCACGCAGGCTCGCCAAGGAAATCTTCGACGAAGCCGTTGGCCTCGGTCCGCTTGAGGATCTGCTGGCGGACGAAAGCGTGACGGAAATCATGGTGAATGGCCCGAGCCAGGTTTATGTGGAGCGCGCAGGCAAGTTGGAACTCACCGACTGCAACTTCATCAACGATGCCTCCGTGAACCTGATCATCGAGCGCATTGTTTCGCCGATCGGTCGCCGCATCGACGAAAGCCAGCCCTATGTGGACGCCCGCCTCGCCGACGGCTCCCGCGTGAACGCCGTCATCCACCCGCTTTCCCTCGTTGGCCCGTGCATCACCATCCGCAAGTTTTCCAAGGAGCCCTTCACCGTGCAGGACCTGATCAACTTCGGAACCTTGACACCGGCGGTTGCTGAGTTCCTTCGGGTCTGCGTGGTGCTGCGCAAGAACATTATTGTTTCAGGCGGAACCGGCTCCGGGAAAACGACGCTGCTCAACGTGCTGTCGAGCTATCTGCCGGACGACGAGCGCATCCTGACCATCGAGGATGCCGCCGAGCTGCGGCTGACGCAGCAGCACATCGTCCGCCTCGAAGCGCGCCCGGCCAACATCGAGGGGCGCGGCGCGGTCTCCATCCGCGACCTCGTACGCAACGCCCTGCGCATGCGCCCCGACCGCATCGTGGTGGGCGAGTGCCGCGGCGAGGAGGCGCTCGACATGCTTCAGGCCATGAACACCGGCCACGAAGGATCTCTCACCACTATCCATGCCAACACCCCGCGCGATGCGCTCGCCCGGCTCGAAACCATGGTGCTCATGTCCGGCATGGAACTGCCGATCCGCGCCATCCGCGAGCAGGTGGCTTCGGCCGTGCATCTCATCTGCCAGATCTCCCGCTTTTCCGACGGCTCCCGCATGGTCAGCAAGATCACCGAGGTGTCGGGCATGGAGCAGGACTGCATCACCCTGCAAGACCTCTTCGACTTCAAGCAGACCGGTCTGGACGAAGCCGGCAAGGTCCAAGGCGCGCTGCACCCGACCGGCGCCGTCCCGACCTTTGTCGCGGAAATTGCCGTGCGCGGCATTCCATTCGACCGTACGATATTCAACACCACCGGGTTCGGTGAAGCCAAGAGGGGGCAATAGGCCATGTTTTGGGTGGTGCCCTCCCTTTTTGCCCTCTGCGCGGCCTTGCTGGTCCATGTCGTGTTCAGCGTTTTGCGTGATGTGGAGGAATCCCATGTCAGCGAATACACGGATGACACCGCGCGGCAGTTCGAGGAGCTCTTCCTGTTTGTCCCGTCCGCGCAGATCATGCGCTTCACCCATATCGCCGCCACCGTGGTTTTCCTCCTGCTTTTCATGGGGGTTGGCCATTTCTTGTCGCTGTCCGGAATTTTGAGCGGGATGGCTGCGGGCGCGGTGGGCGCAGTGCTGACCTACTTTCTTCCCCGCACTGTCCTGAAGATTATGCGCCGCCGGCGCATCGAGCGCTTCAACAGGCAGCTCTCCAATGCCTTGAATGGAATGAGCAACGCCCTCAAGGCCGGTTTCAGCATCCAGCAGGCGTTCGATACCATTGTCCAGGAAAAGGAAAACCCGATCTCCCAAGAGTTTGGCATGTTTTTGCAGCAGCTCCGTGTGGGGGTTCGGTTTGAAGAGGCTCTGGCCGACATGGATCGGCGCATCGGCAGCGAAGACCTGACGCTGATGATCCAGTCCATTGAGATTTCGCGCCAGACCGGCGGCAACCTGACCGAGGTGTTCGACCGAATCTCCGAGACCATCCGCGAACGGCAGCGGGTGGAGGGCAAGATCAAATCGCTTACGGCGCAAGGCCGGATACAAGGCCGCGTGGTGGGCGCCATGCCGGTGGTGCTGGGGATCGTCCTGTATTTGCTCGATCCGCAGATGATGCTATCGTTCCTTCGGTCGCCGGCCGGGGTAGCCGTGATGGTTGCCGTGGTGGTCATGGAAATCTGCGGGGCGCTTATCATCCGGAAAATCGTGAATATCGACGTATAGAAAATGGACTGGGAAATCATAGTTAGCAGTGGGTTGGCGTTTTTAGCCGCCATCGCCATCGTCTGGGTGGCGACCCGCACAGCGCGGCAGGTCACCTACGTTACGTTGGCCGACGGGCGGCGCCAGGAGCGTAGCCTGCCGGTTCTCATCCGCATGATGCTCCCGTTTTGCGCGTTCGTTCCGCAATCCATTACCGAGGCAAGAGCGTTCGAGGCCAGTCGCGAGCGCATCAACCGCAGATTGGTTGCCGGGGGATACGAAGGGATGGTCCACCCCCAGGAAATCATAGCCCTGCGGGTGTTGATGCCCCTGGGTCTGGGGGTGCTCTTTTGCCTCCTGCTCTATTTTGCGTTCCCACAGATGCCGGGCGGCCTAGGTGCCGCCATGGTTGAGCGCCAGTTTTTCATCTATTTCCTGATCCTCGTCCTCTTCGGGTTCATTCCCGATGGATGGCTCAAGAAGTCGGTCAAGCGGCGGCACAAGAGCATCGAGCGCGCCTTGCCCTTCGTGCTCGACCTGCTGACGCTCTCCGTCGAATCCGGCCTCGATTTCATGACCGGCATCCACCGCATCATCGAGTTCAGGGCCATCGACCCGCTTGGCGAAGAACTCATCCGCGTGTTCCGGGAAATCCAGGTAGGGCGTACGCGCAAGGAGGCTCTGCAGAATCTGTCGACCCGGGTGGGCCATCCGGATATCCGTTCCGTAACCAGTGCGCTAGTGCAGGCGGACGAGCTCGGTACCGGTATTGGCCATGCACTTCGCATCCAGGCTGAGCAAATTCGCACCAAGCGTTTCCAGCGCGCGGAAAAACTCGGCAACGAGGCCCCGGTCAAGCTACTGTTCCCGCTGGTCGCATTTATTTTTCCAGCGGTGTTTCTGGTTCTGCTTGGGCCGGTGATTTTTCAGATGTGGATACAGGGTGGTTTCTAGGATTTTTAAATTTGGAGCAAGGGTGTTGCAGACCCATGAATCAGCAATCGAAACTGGATTTGAATTATGTCTCACTTGATTATTGAACAAGGGAAAGAAGAGGGACGAGAAGTCGCCGTTCCACCCACGGGAATGAAATTCGGGCGTTCGCCCGCCAACGACCTGGTGCTCGAAGACGATGCCGTTATGCTCTTTCATGGCCGCTTCTTCTTCAAGTCCGACGGCACCTTGTGGGTGACGGACTTTGGCGCTGGCGAAAAAACCACGGTGGGCGGAATGCCAGTTGACGAGCATTCGCTGAAGGTGGGCGACCTCGTGGAAGTGGGGAATACCGCTTTCCGCATTATCAATACACGGATGGAGGAGGGTGCCCCCGCTCCGCAAGCTGATGCGGTGGAAGTTGATCTGGGGTTCAAATCCACCTCGAAGCCAAGGCGTTCTGCGTCGGCAAAGGAGAGTTCGAAATCCTCCGCGCTGGTTCATCGCATATTGCAGGTGGCCGTGGTTCTGCTCGTCATCCTTCTGCTGGTGGTGGCTCTGCCGGAATTCATCAAGTTGAAAAACCAGGAAACCCCCTTGGCGCTTCCGGAAAAACCCCTCACCTTTGTATACGAACGCGTGCACGGGAACTGGGAAAATATTTTCCGCTACCATCTGGAGCTGACTGCGGACGGCCGCGTCTCCATCCAGGTCGACGACCTTCGAAACCGGCACATCACCAAGTCGGGACAGGTGGATGCAGAGGTGCTCGAAAGCCTCTCCCGAAGGCTGGCTGGCTCCGGGTTTTTCGAGTTGGAGGGCCATCGGGAGGTGAAAGCCCCGAACCGGTACGAGCTCTACGATATCGCCATATGCTGGAAGGGAAAATTCAACCACGTGCGGGTGCTCAACCGCGAACCGCCGTCGGAAATCCGGCAAACCATTTCCATCCTCGAAGATTTTGTCTTCGGGAACCTGGACATTCCCTTCACCTTGCTGGAGGAACCCACCGCGCTGATCAGCTATGCCGAAGTCGCCTTCAAGCGCGGTGAAGCGCGGCTCGCCGAGCGCGATGTCAAGCACGGGAACCTGGCCGAAGCCATCCAGCACTACAAAGAGGCCACCATCTATCTCGAGACGCTGGAGCCAAAACCCCAGCTCTATCGGCAGGCGCTGCAGGGGATGGAGAAGGCCAAGACCGAGCAGGATGTTCGCTTCAAGGACTACCTGTTCAATGCCAACCGCGCCATGCGTCTTGGCGATTGGAGAGAGGCGTCGAAAAACCTGCGCATCTTGGCCGAGCTCGTTCCCGACCGAAAGGATGAACGCTACGAAACCATCAGCTCAAAACAGCTGGAAGTGGAGGATCACCTCAGATGAGACCGGCAAAGAAACCCTTACGCTATGCAAAGAGAATTCCGAGGACGATCAAAGCCGGGCTGTTTTCTTTCCTGATTGTCGGTGGAACCCATCTGGAGGCGGCATCGGGTCAAGGAAGCATTGCGATCACATCCGATCCCGCTGGTGCGCAGATCTTCTTAAATGGAATCGACAAGGGAAAAACCCCGAAAACCCTATCCGATCTCAGTTCGAGTGAATATCGGATTGAACTGCGCAAAGACGGCTACGACCGCGCATACAGGACCGTCGCCTTGCTGGAAGGCCAGAAGGTCGAGGCTCGGCTCCAACTCGAAAAGACCACGGGATTGCTCCTCGTCAGTTCCACTCCGGGCGGGGCGAACGTCGTTGTTCAAGGAGAGGTGGTTGGAACAACACCGGCATTGATCACCGATCTGCCATTGGGGGACTATCAAGTGGAAATCCAAGCCGTCGGCCTCCCCCCGCGGCTGGTGAATGTGGAACTGGTTGATCGCAAACCCGTTCAAGCGCATGTCAGGCAAGCGCCCCGGGTGGCGGTGAACAGCTACCCCCCCGGCGCGGAAATCACCGTCGATAACGAACTCGTGGGCACCGCACCGCTGGTTCTGGCGGACATCCCCGAAGGGACCCACCAGATTACGGCGAAGTTGGTGGAATACGATAACCAGCAAAAAACCATCCAGCTCACGCCCGGACTGAACGTCGCCGTTGAATTCAACATGGAAAAGAACAGCGGCCTATTGGTGCTCGATACCGAGCCTGCCCTTGTCCATGTCTATATCGACGGTACTCATGTTGCCACGACCCAGCCCAAGGGCGGGGCGGATGCGAGCTCCCAGCCCCTGCGCATGGCGCTCAAGGCCGGAACCGACCACAAGATCCAGCTGGTCCGCGACGGGTTCACATCCACATTCATGACGGTGCGCACGGAAATCGACCAAGCCGTTACGCACCACGAAGTGCTCCAGCGCATCTTTGTGTACGACACCCGGATCACCATGGATTCGGAAATCATCAAGTGCCGCATCGAGTACAAGCTGCCCAACGGCAATATCTACTATGAACGCTATCCCGGTGTATTCAACACCGCCAAGGCAGCGGACATTCGCGATGTGCAGCCGATCTCGCTCGACGACGCAAGCAACCGCGAGGCGCGCCGCCTGATCGAAAAGAGCAAGCAGATCGCCCCGGAATAGCTTTTGCCGCGAGCCGGAGGTGTATTGGGGAATCTAGACCAGCGGACAAGGGAGACAGAAAATACTATTGTACCTTAATATGAATTGTTGAATAGTCCCTTAAATCTATTCAGGGAGGTTTCTGTGGCGAGGAGTGTTTTGGAGTGCAATGGAATTTCGCAAGAGATGATCGGACTCGTTTCCGGACTCATTGGCAACATACCGTGGCCGGATCGGCGAAAAGCAATGGGCGAGGTGGCGGTGACGATGCTCAACGGCAGCCCTCGACTCGCCGAGTCTGTCTTCGGCTGGAAGCGCACGACCGTTGAGCTTGGCATCCATGAGTTCCAAAGCGGGTTTGGCTGCGTGGACAACATCTCTGGCAGGCGGCGAAAAAAGACCGAGGAAAAAAATCCGCAGCTACTCTTGGATATTCAAAGCCTAGTCGACCCGCACAGCCATGCAGACCATCAATTGCGGACGGATCTAGCCCACCGCAATGTGACGGCGCAGTCGGTTCGCGATTCGCTCGTTGAAATCGGATGGAAGGATGAGGAACTACCCACTACACGAACCATCTCCAATCTGCTCAACCGCCATGGCTACCGGGTTCGCAGCGTAGCCAAGGTCAAGGTTTAAAAAAACGCCGGAAACCGATGCCTGCGCTATGCGGATGATTTCGTGTGCGCCTTCGAGTACAAGGAGGATGCGGAGCGATTCATGGAAGCCTTGGAAAAGGGGCTGGAAAGTTCCGTCTGGAGGTCGCGCCCGAGAAAACCCGAATGCTGGAATTCAGTCGATACAAGGAAGAACCCAACGAAGCGAGGCGGAGATGGGCATCCGGCATGTCCGGTGGTTTTGCAAGAGGCTCTTTAATTGAATTCTTCCAATTGCCGCCCTTCCATTTGCGTTCATGTGGGTTTGTCTGGATCGATTTACGGGGTTTATGGATTTGTATCGGCAGGGGATAACGGGTAGAAACGGGTCTTTGATTTTGGCGGGGAATCCGCCCGTTATCAGTCAATGGTTATTGGTTAATAGGAAAATGCCTATTGAACGGAATTTCTGATAACGAATAACCATTAACCAATAACTGAATAACGGAGTTGTTTAATGCGAATTCTTTCGGGCATTCAGCCTTCGGGCAAGCTGCATATTGGAAACTATTTTGGGATGATGAAGCCGGCGATCGAACTGCAGGATCAGGGCGAGGCCTATCTGTTTATTGCCAACTACCATGCCATGACGACGGTGCAGGATGCCGATACGCTACGGGAGATGACGACGGACGTGGCGCTGGACTTTCTCGCCTGCGGGATCGATCCGGACAAGACAGCGTTCTATCGCCAGAGCGACGTTCCCGAAGTGCACGAGCTGGCATGGTTGTTGTCGACGGTGACCCCGATGGGGTTGCTGGAGCGTTGCCACTCCTATAAGGACAAGATCGCGAAGGGCATTGCGGCGTCGCACGGTCTGTTTGCCTATCCGGTGCTGATGGCAGCCGACATTCTGGCCGTGCAGTCGAACGTGGTTCCGGTGGGGCGCGACCAAAAGCAGCATGTGGAGGTGACGCGCGATCTTGCGATCCGCTTCAATAATGCTTTTGGCGATGTGTTTACCGTTCCGGAGCCGTCGATCCGCGAAAGCGTGGCGGTGGTGCCGGGGGTCGACGGACAGAAGATGTCGAAGTCGTACGACAACACCATCGAGATTTTCAAGGAAGGCAAGCCGCTCAAGAAGCGGGTTATGAGGATTGTGACCGACAGCAAGGAGCTAGAAGATCCAAAGGATCCGGACACCTGCAACGTCTTCGCGCTCTACAAGCTTTTCGCGACGGAAGCGGAACTGGCCGAACTGGCGGAGCGCTACCGCGCCGGCGGCATGGGCTATGGCCACGCCAAGACGGAGTTGCTCGGAAAGATCAACGAGCACTTTGGCCCGATGCGCGAGAGGCGCGCCGAGTTCGCCGCCGATATGGACTATGTGAACGATGTATTGCGCCAAGGGGCCGAAAAGGCTTCGGTGCTCGCCCGCGAAACGCTTGGAAAAGCACGACTGGCTGTGGGCCTAGAATAGGGTTTTAACAGAATAATTTGATCGAAAAATAGAAGATCATTCTGTCCATAATTATTCTGTTTCCTAAATTCGGATAAATTTAAGGGATTGTGTCTAACCAAATGGAACTGATTAAAGACGACTACAAGGTCATGCTCGAGGTGTTCGAGGGGCCGCTGGATCTGCTTTTGTACCTGATCAAAAAGGACGAGGTGGATATCTACGATATTCCGATCGGGCGGGTGACCGACCAGTATATGGAATACCTAAAGTTGATGAAGGTGCTCGACCTGAATATTGCGGGCGACTTTATCGTGATGTCGGCCACGCTGATGTTGATCAAGAGCCGCATGCTGCTGCCGGTGGATGAGCGCAAGGACATGGATGAGGAGGACGAGGAGGATCCGCGCTGGGATCTCGTCCGCCAGTTGGTGGAATACAAGAAGTTCAAGGATGCCGCCGACCACCTCGAAGGCCTTGAACTGCACATGGAAAACATTTTTGGCCGCGAGAGCGAGCATGTCGATCTGGGTGCGCCGCCGGAGGTGGATCTGCGCGACGCGAGTATCTTCGACCTGATTTCGTCGTTGAACAATGCGCTGGGCCGGGTGCAGGAGGAGGACCTCCAGGAAATCTTTGCGGAAGAATATACCGTTTCGCAGAAGGTGACCTATATTGTCGAAAACCTGAAGATTGCAAAGCGGTTGAGTATTACCGATCTGTTCACGGGCATGAGGTCGAGGCAGGAGATTATCTGTACTTTTCTTGCCGTGCTCGAGTTGATAAAACTAAACCGGATCGCGGCGGTTCAGGACGACCACTTTGGCGATATTGTCGTGGAGCCGCGCGAGCCGGAGGAAATCCCGCCCGAGCCTGATGAGCCGGAATTATTCTAACGCGGATTTGACAAAATGATTTTGGACAAAACAATCCATGGCTACGGCAGTTCGGAAAATCATTTTGTCCGCAATCATTTTGTCGGAAAAAACTGGAGGGTGAGGAATGAGCGAAAGCACGATTGATGTACTTCCAGAGTTGAAACAGATTGTCGGTGCCTTGCTGTTTGCGGCAAAGGAGCCGCTGACGATCAAGCGCATGCGCAAGGCGATGATCGAAACCGGCAACGGATTCGCCGGGCCGTACGAACAGTATGCCAAGGCGACCGACAGGCAGATCGAGGGGGCGCTTGAAGAGCTTCAGGAAGATTTTGAAAAAGCTAAGCTGGGACTTGATGTGGCCAAGGTGGCGGAAGCCTACCGGTTGCAAAACGATGCCGCCTGCGGTCCGTTTGTGCGCGCGCTGCTGGAAAAGAACCAGACGATGCGCCTCTCCAAGCCCGCGCTCGAAACGCTGGCTATCGTGGCCTATCGCCAGCCGTGCCTGCGCTCGGAAATCGAGGAGGTGCGCGGGGTGTCGGTGGATGCCGTACTGCGCAAGCTGATCGATATGCAGCTCGTGCGTGTTGTCCGCCGCAGCGAACTGCCCGGCCGACCGTGGCTGTTCGGAACGACCCAAAAGTTTCTGGAGCACTTCGGCATCAACACGATCGACGACCTTCCGGGCAGTTCGGAACTCAAGCGCGCCATGCCGGCGGAAGGGAAAAAACAGAGCACGGAAACCTTCCCGGAAATGGAGAAGGAGCTGGGCGAAGATGCAGCCAAGTTGGCCGAGGCCGTTGCCGAAGCCGAGGCGACGGAGGACGAATCGGTTGCTACGCTCGACGAGGAAATTCAGGCTTCGGAAGAGGCTGAAGAGGAGGGAACGGAAAAATGAATCTCGATGACCTGAGAAAACAAATCGACAGCCTCGATGAGGATATTGTCCGCTTGTTGAACGAGCGTATCAACGTGGTGCTAAGCATTGGCGAAGAGAAGAAGAACGCCGGTGCGGAAATCTATGTTCCGGCACGCGAGCGTGCGGTTTTCGACAAAATCAAGCGGCTGAACGAAGGACCGTTGCCGGAGGAGTCGGCACATGCGATCTATCGCGAAATCATGTCGGCGGCCTTGGCGCTTGAAACCGAGATGAAGATTGCCTACCTCGGCCCCGAGGCAACGTTCACGCATCAGGCGGCGCGCAACAAGTTCGGCGTGAGCGTCGACTATATCTCGACCAGCACCATCAGCGAAGTGTTCGACTGCGTGCAGAACCGCACCGCCGACTATGGCGTCGTTCCGGTCGAAAACTCGACCGAGGGCGCGGTGACGCATACCTTCGACCAGTTCGCCACGACCCCTCTTAAAATCTGCGCCGAAATCTATCTGCCCATCTCGCTGACCCTTTTAGCGAGCCAGCCCAAGGAAAAAATCACACTGATTTTCAGTAAGCAGGAGGTCTTTGGGCAGTGCCGCAGTTGGCTAGGCGCCAATATGCCTACCGTGAAGCTTTCACCGGTGGAAAGCACTACCAAGGCCGTGCAGCTTGCGCTCGAAACCCCTGGCTCGGCGGCCATCGCCAGCGTCATGGCGAGCGACATGTATGAAATCGAAATGCTCGCCGAAAACATACAGGACATGCAGGGCAATACCACCCGATTCCTTGTCATCGGCCAGAGGCACGGCCCCGCCACCGGCAACGACAAGACCTCGATCGTGTTTGGCGTGAAGCACAAGGTCGGCGCACTCTACGACGCGCTCTCCGTTTTCAAGACCGACAACATCAACATGACCAAGATCGAGTCGCGCCCCAGCAAGAACAAGGCGTGGGAATACTACTTCTTCGTCGACATCGACGGCCACGCCGACGATCCCATCGTCGCCCGCGCCCTCGAAGAACTGCAAGAGCACTGCTCGCTCATGACCGTTCTCGGTTCATACCCCAAAGCGGA
>CBDVCB010000014.1:0-42646 GCA_965372395.1 uncultured bacterium | reverse complement strand
TCCATAGCGGCATCCCCGCAATTATTCTGTTCAAAATTATTCTGTTTGGGGTTTTATCTTCCTTTCTATTGACCGGAAGGGTTGAAAGAGGACGGGCAAGTGAACCGTGAACAAGTGAACCCTCATGGGGAGTTTTTGGGCAACGGGTGATATCGAGACCGGTGGGTGTAGCGGCGGTTCTTGGAACCGCTTTCGGAGGATGGGCACGGCGTGCGGAGAGTGCTTCTAAGAAGCACCGCTACACCAATAACTCTCTATTTCTATATACTATAGTATATAAAATGGTCGATTTATGGCCTATTTTTGAGCAATATATGTCGTATACGACATATTTTAAAAAAGGGAAAAAGCGGTCGCCCGGTGTAGTACTGCTTCACCCGAAGGGAAAGCGGGGATTGATGCGGGGCGGAAGATCCGCTACAAGCACATCCATGGACACCGTTGCACAACCCGGCTTTAGCCTGAAAGCCTGCTACGCAAGGGCTTGGAAGGCCTTTGCCAAATGGTGGATCCCCATTTGCCTGATCGCCGGCGTTTTGATGGTGTTCGAGTTGGGGCCAAAGCAACTCGCCAAGGCCGAGTCTTCGGCCATGGGCAAAACCATTGCCCAGATTGTTTCCGCCTTCGAGCAAAACGATTTGGAACGGGTCGAGGAACTTGCCATCGAGCTTAACAAAGCCTCCCTCGCCTATGCCAAAACAGTGCTGACCTTTGCGATGTATGTCGCCCCGATCGTGGCCATTCTAACGATCCTGCTCCTCTGCGCTTCGGTCATGGCCATCAAGGATCAACGCATAAGGTATTCACCGTGGCGCATCCTTTGGGTTGCATTTGCCAACTTGCTTGTAGTGTTCGCCAAGATTCTGCTGTTGTTCCTGTTTCCCCCTCTTGGAATCTATCTCTACATCAAGCTCTATTTTGTTAGCTTGGCGATGATTGAAGAACGATGGAGCCTGATCGGAGCCATAGAGCGGAGCTGGGAAATCTCTGCGGGAAACTTTTGGCCGCTACTCGGAATGGTTGCTCTCAACAGCCTCCTCCAGTTCGCGATGGTGCCGACGCTGGTCGGCCTGATTCCGGCGAGCGGGTTTGCAACCACCACCCGCGCGGCGGCCTACGCGATGCTGCGCGACCCGGCGCAACGGGTTTGACCGCAGTCCATCCTTTATTTAATGATTCCCCCGTGGCACCATGCGCGTTCGTATGATGACTGGAGAAGGGATGGCTATGGGACGTTTAATGAAACTGGGTTGTTTAGTGGCGGTCGCGCTGTTTTGCTGCGGATCCTTGTGGGCGGAGGGGATTGAGCAATCGGTGGTGAAGATTGTGAACCAGTACAACATGTTCAACTGGTACGCCCCGTGGGATTCGGGTTCCACGGGAAAAGGGACCGGCAGCGGGTTTGTGATTTCAAAGAACCGGATCATGACCAATGCCCATGTGGTTAGCGATACGGCCATGCTCTTGGTGTATTTCCACAACGACCCGACGCCCTATCCGGCCAAGGTGACCGTGATCGCCCACGACTGTGATTTAGCGGTATTGGAATTGGTGGACCCAAAGCGCCTCGAAGAAGTTCCCCCGCTGGAGTTCGATGGACTGCCTGCGATTCGCTCGCAGGTTTTCACGTATGGCTATCCAGCGGGCGGGAAACGACTCTCCATTACCGCCGGTGTAGTCTCCCGGATCGAGATGAAGTCGTATGTGCACTCCGGGGTGGACCAGCATTTGGTGGTTCAAACGGATGCCGCCATCAATCCCGGCAACAGCGGAGGCCCTGTGGTTCAGGATCAGCGCGTGGTCGGCGTGGCCTTCCAAGGCAATAGCAAACTGGAAAACATGGGGGTGTTTATTCCGACAGAGATCATCCAGCACTTTCTCACCGACCTGGAAGACGGCACCTACGATGGCTACCCCGAGTTGGGGATCATTGCCGCGAAACTGGAAAATCCGGCCGCACGGGCCTATGCGGGAATGTCTGCGGATGAAACCGGCATTCGGCTGGACAGCCTGGTGCGCGGATGCAGCGCCGAATCGGTGCTGAAGCCCGGGGACATTGTGACACACGTCAATGGATATCCCGTGGCCAATGATGGAACGATCAGCTGGAAGGGGCTGCGGCTCGATAGCGGGTTTTTAATCGACCAGTTCCAGAAGGGCGGCACGGTTCCAATGCGCGTGATCCGCGGCGGAGAACGGCTGGCGGTGGACGTGCCGCTGAAGCACTACAATCCCAATCCCTGGCTAGCGAAACGATATGAGCAACAGCCGGAGTACTACATCTACGCGGGGCTGGTCTTTGTGCCGCTGAACCGCGAAACACTGGAGACCTACGGCTCCAACTGGTACTCGGAAACCAACCAGGAACTGATCTACGATTTCTACTTCCGCCCCAACGAAAAACAGGAACCGCTTGACACCCCGTTTGTCATGCAAATCCGGCGACTGGACCACGCCGTGAATGCGGAAGAGTCCCGTTTTCTCTATCAGATTATCGAGTCCGCGAACGGACAGAAGATCAATACCCTTCAGGAACTGGCCTCTGCCCTTGAATCCGCTACGGACCCGCAACAGGTAATCCGCTTTAAGTACGGAAATGTGATCACCGTGCTGGATCGGGAAAAAGCCGAAGCCGCCCACCCGGAAATCCTCAAGCAATACGGCATACCGAAGGATCGGAACCTATGAATAAAAGAGCCCTGATTATCGCCCTGCTCATCGGGATTTCATCCGCCGTTTTTGCGAGACCGGACCATCCCGCCGAACAGCAACTCGTAACGGTTCGGGTGACCTACCAAAACTGGAACGAATACCGCCCATGGCAAAAAGCCAAACCGGGTTCGCGACGTTTTTTCGGTATTGTGGTTCCAGGAAACCGGATTTTAGTGCTCGCGCAACATCTCGACGATGCCACCCTGATCCAAGTGGAAAAGCTTGACCGCCCCCCACGCGTCCCCGCCCGAATTGTACATAGCGACCCCCAGGCCAACCTTGCGCTGATCACGGTGGACGACCCTTCCTTTTTCGATGATTTGGTTCCGGCCGACATTGCAGAAGCCATGGAAGGCGACAACTACTACTGTGCCAGCTGGAAGAGCGGACAGTTGACCACCGCCTCCTGCCGCTGGTCCCGGGTGGTGGTGCGAAGTAGCTCTGTGCCCCACCTCAATTATGCGGGCATCTATTTTATTACCGATCTCAAGAGCGGTGGTCGGGGTGAACCGGTCTACAGTGGAAACAAACTGGTCGGCCTGACCCGCTCGCAAGACAACAACCAGATCATTGTTTTTCCCGCAGAGATGATTCAAGCCTACCTCAAAGCGGTGGATCTGCCCGAATACCCCGGATTTGCCCACCTGGGTGCTGGCTGGCAGGTCAACCGCGGACGTGCACAGGCGGAATATTTGGGACTCGACGGCCCACCGCGCGGCATCCGGATTCGCAACTGCATTGCGGGAGGCTCAGCCGATGGCATATTGCAACCCGACGATCTCCTGCTGGAACTCGACGGCCACCCCATTGATTCGCAGGGCGACTATATGCACCCGCGCTATGGCTGGCTTGACTACAAGCTGATTGCCGCCGAAGGCCATTATGCAGGCGATCTCATTGCTGCACGGGTACTGCGCAACGGAAAAGAAATCTCGCTAGACATTCCCCTCAAAAACATTCCCGAGTCCTCGGCCTTGATCCCGAAGACCCGCACCGGGCAACCGCCCCCCTATCTGGTTGCCGGGGGACTGGTCTTCCGCGAACTGGACACCCCCTACCTGCGGGCGTGGGGCAACGAATGGATGAAGAACATTCCCGCCCGCCTTCGGGTCTACACTGACATGGAGAGCGAAAACCACCCCCCCGACAAGCGCCTGATTGTTCTCGCCGACGTGTTTCCCGACAAATACAACCTAGGCTACCACGATATGGCACAAAACATCGTGACCACCGTAAACGGGCTTCCCATCAACTCCATCGCGGATATGGAAGAGGCCTTCAAGCATCCCGAAGGCGAGTTCCATGTGATTGAATTCGTACCCACCTACGGCTTGTCGAAAGTGATCATGGACGCAAAGGAATTCTCTGCCGCCACCACCCGTATCATGGAAACCTACCAGATCCCCTCCCGCATCCGACTGCGCACGGACGAGACTATTTCAGAATAGCGGCTGCAGGTTCGTTGCCCAGTTCAATGGCATAGTCGAGCGGGGTTTTCCCATTGGTGGCCTTGATGTTTTTGTCCGCGCCGTTTTCCAGCAGCAGGTTGATCATTTTCGGACTGGCCGAGGCCGAGGCTTCGTGCAACGGCGTTCCGCCGCCCTTGCTGCGCAGATCGACCTCCGCACCCTTTTTGATCAAGAAGACCGCCACTTCGATGCGATCCTTCTCGGCGGCATAGTGCAGCGGACTCCAGCCCTCGTCGTCGCGCGCGCCGATGTCCGCCCCATTTTCAACCAGCAGCTTGACGAGCTCCAGGAAGTTGCGCTCGGCCGCAAAATGCAGCGGCGTCTTTTCGGTACCGGTCAAAGGGTTCATTTCGGCATCGTTTTCAATCAGCACGCGTGCGCATTCGGTTTGTCCGCGCACCGCCGCAAAGTGGAGCGGAGTCCAGCCTTGCTTGTTTTTCACGTTCACATCCGTACCCAGCAGCAGGTGGTTGCGCACATCGTCGGCATCTCCCCTGGCAATCGCGTGGAGGATGCTTTTGTTTTTCACGATGACCGGATTATCCGATTGGATGCCGCCGATCGGCACGTCCATGCCGGCCGACCAGACGATGGCGTTGAGAACCAGTTTGCGAAAATCGGGTTGCGCCCAATTACTGAGAAAATGCCCGCCCGTAAATCCAAACACATTGGATCCATAGGTCCACGCAAGGATATGCGCTTTGCCCTCTTCTTCGGGAGGAACGGCTTCCATCAAGGGAGTGATCGCCCCGAACTTTAAGTTGTAGTACCACTCGTCCTTCAGCTCGAAAGGTTTCACTCCTGCAGTAACGGCATGCTTCACAAGCGTCGGGTTTTTCATCGTCCATTCGGGGTTTTGCGACTGGCTCTCATCGTAGTAGCCGCCGATCACTTTCATCAGCGTTTCGTTCAGCAGGCCGGGTTCGCCATCGACGGCATAGTGCAGGAAAACCATACCAACGCCGCGCTCCACCAACGCCTGCAACTCCGCCTCATGGCCAAGAGCCACATGCTTCTTGTCGCCGTCGCAATAGACCACCAAGACGTCGATGCCCTCCAGCACGCCGGGTTCCGGCCACGTGTCATACTGGATCGCCGTCTTGATATCCATCCCCGATTCATCGAGCGCCTTGGCCAGCGCCTTGCACCCATCATGGAACTCATGCTCATTCCATCCGTGGCTTGGCGTGCCGGCAACAAACAGGATCGACTTGGGTTCAGCCGCATGGGCAAAAGCCGTGCAGCACAACAGTATCGATAGGATTCGCAGCTTCATAATGGATCCTTTGATTAGGAAACACATTATAGGGGATTGCCTGAGCCTGCAATTCTTCTTTCCAATCCCTGCAAAATCTGGACAATACGCGCCTCTGCTTTGCAGAAGCGGTTGATCATTGGTGTTGCCGGGAAGCCGGACACGATCAACCAACAACAAACAGCCAACCCGGCAGAGCCGGAACCAAAATAAAGAGAATGTTCACAAAATAATTTTGAACAGAATCATTGCAGGGATGCCGCTATGGAAAATCATTCTGTTCATAATTATTCTGTAAAAACTCTACGCAAACGTGATGGAATCTCCAAAGTAAGGTACTAACAACTAAATACCATGGCACTACTTAGTCTACAAAATCTACACAAGGCATTTGGCGGGCCGCTGCTGCTGGACGATGCGACGCTGCAAATCGAGTGCGGCGAACGCATCTGCCTAGTCGGGCGCAACGGCGAAGGCAAGTCGACCCTGCTAAAGATCGTCAGCGGCTTCATCGAACCCGACTCCGGCGAGATTATCCGCCAACCGGGGCTGAAGGTTCGCCGCCTGCGACAGAATGTGCCGCAGGATTTGACGGGAACCGTCGAAGCGCTGGTTTTCCAAGGATTGGAGGATCCACACGACGACTGGACATCGCACCAGTCGGTCGACAAGGCCGTTTCGCTGGTCGGGTTGGAGAATGGATGGAAGTTCGAGGAGCTTTCGGGCGGTCAAAAGCGCCGCGTTCTGCTGGCTCGGGCGCTGGTGTGCGATCCGGATATCCTCGTATTGGACGAACCAACCAACCACCTCGACATTGAATCCATCCAATGGTTGGAAAACTTTCTCGGTCGCTACAAGGGTACGCTTCTTTTTGTGACGCACGACCGCACCTTCCTGCGCAAGCTCGCCACCCGGATCGTGGAAATCGACCGTGGGCGACTGCATAACTGGGCATGCGACTACGACGCCTATCTAAAACGCAAGCAGGCACTGCTCGACGGCGAGGCCGAACAATGGGCACAATTCGACAAGAAACTTGCACAGGAAGAAGTCTGGATCCGCAAGGGCATCAAGGCGCGCCGTACCCGCAACGAGGGGCGCGTGCGCGAGTTGGAGAAGATGCGGAGCAGCCGAAGCCAACGGCGTGAACGCGCCGGCTCGGTCAATATGCAATTGACAGAGGCGGGACTCTCTGGCCGCAAGGTAATCACGGCCAAGAACATTTCATACGACTATGATGGACTTCCGATCATTGAAAACTTTAGCACCGGCATCATGCGCGGCGACAAGATCGGCATCATCGGCCCGAACGGTTGCGGCAAGACCACGTTGATCAAGCTGCTGCTTGGCGAGCTGCAGCCAATGAGCGGCACGGTCGACCACGGTACCAAGCTAGAGGTGGCCTATTTCGACCAGCACCGCACTACTTTGGACGAAACCCAAACCGTCGCTGAAAACGTCTGCACCGAGGAATTCATCACCATCGGAAACGTTAAAAAACATGTGCTCGGATATTTGCAGGATTTCCTGTTCACGCCCGACCGCGCGCGCCAAAAGGTCGGCGTACTTTCAGGGGGCGAGCGCAACCGCCTGCTGCTGGCCAAGCTCTTCACGAAGGCCTCGAACGTGCTGGTGCTCGACGAACCAACCAATGATCTCGACGCGGAAACGCTGGAACTGCTCGAAGAGCTTCTGGCCAACTACGAGGGCACCCTCCTGCTTGTCAGCCACGACCGCTCATTCCTGAATAATGTCGTCACCAGCACGCTGGTGTTCGAGAACGGCTCCGTGAACGAATATCCGGGTGGATATGACGACTGGTTGGAGCAGAGATCGGAACTCGGAAGTCGGAAGGCCGAAAATCAGAAACCTGCCACCAAACAGAAAACCACCCGGAAATTGAGCAACAAGGAGCGGATGGAACTGGAAAACCTACCCAAGCTCATTGAACAACTTGAAGCCGAGCAGGAAGAGCTTCACCAACTCATGTCCGACCCCGCATTCTACCAGCAAACAAAAGAGGAAATCGCCGCCGTAAATAGCCGTGCGGAGGAAATCCCGCAAAAACTCGAAGACGCTTTTGAACGCTGGGAGGCCTTGGAGAGTCTATGACGCCAAACCACGGAATCATCGGCTCTCCGCCGCCCCCCCTTCGGCGGATCCGATGAGGAAGTGCGATACTCGGAACCCTAAGGTTAAGGTCGCATTTTCAATCATTCCGTGGTTTTCTTTTTTTGCACGAGGCATTTCCAATGAAACGGCTGATCTGGAACAAGCATACTAAACTGATACTCAAACATGTAGCGGGATGGTTTTGTATCGTTGCCGGAATCATCATGCTCATCACCCCCGGGCAAGGCATCCTGACCCTTCTGATCGGTGTCTATCTGCTGGCCGATGAAATTCCAATGTTCGGGCGGCTCAAAGCGTGGATTCACCACAAGTTCCCCAAAACCGCCGACTATGTCCACCACAAGGGCGAGCAACTAAAGGCCAAATTCCATAAGAAAGAGCCGTAGACCATGCTCTACAAATTTAGTTGAGCTGAATACTCTCTCCCGGCTTGAAGGACAGGTCGCGTGTCTTCTGGCCGTAGCGCACGCGGCACGCCTTTCCGTTTCGGTTGTGAATGGTCGCACTAACAAGTTGGCCATCCTCCCAAGCCATGTCGACCTCGAAACCGCCACGAGCCCGCAGCCCCTTGACTTTGCCGCTCGCCCATGCCTGCGGCAGGGCGGGAAGCAGGTCAAGGATATGGGGGCCTGCGTCCGGGTGCGTGACGCGCTCATGCGATTGCAGCAGCATCTCCGCAACGCCGGCGGTATAGCCAAAGTTGCCGTCAATCTGGAACGGGGGATGCGAATCCAACAGGTTTGCGTAGAGTCTTTTCGAGATCAGGTTGCCCATCAGCTTCATGGCGTGGTCGCCATCTCGCAGGCGGGCCCACAGGTTGATCTTCCATCCCATGCTCCAACCGGTTGCGGCATCGCCGCGGTAGTTCATGGACTGGATGGCCGCCTGTGTCAGTTCCCCATCGCGACCGGGAAGGATTTGGCGACCGGGATAGACGGCGTACAACATCGAGACATGGCGGTGGTCGTCCTTGTTGGCGTTGCTTTCGAGTTTCGGGTCTCGCCATTCGCAAAGCTGACCGTACTGGCCGACCTTTGGCGGTTGCAGGCGCGCACGAAGCTTCGTGAGTTGCCTGCAAAATGCGGCGTCCTTTCCGAGCGTTTTCCCGGCTTCGATGCAGTTCGTGAACAGATCCCAGATAATCATGGTCTGGTAGTAGGCCCCGTCGCTGAACGGCCCGTGTTCGGGCGAGTAGCTTGGATTCACGGCCAGGTAGCCGCCTTCGACTTCCTGCAGATTATCGACCCAGAACTCGACTGCGCCCTTGAGAATGGGCCATGCGTATTTTTCGAGATAATCGAGGTCGCGAGTGAACGCGTAATGGTCCCAGATATTCTGGCAAAGGAACGCACCGCTTTCGGCTTCCAGCATGTGTATGCCGCGCCGCGGTCCGGGCGGCGTGTAGCCCCAGATGTTTGCACTGTGGTGGACGACCCAACCGCGGGCGTTGTAGTGGACTTTTGCCGACTTTGCGCCGGGTCCGCGCAAATCGTTGGCCCACTCGATCATGGGGATGGCACATTCGGAAATGTTGCAGCTATCGACCGGCCAGTAGTTCATCTGCATGTTGATGTTTAGATGGTAGTCGCACTTCCAAGGCGGCTTGTTGCTGTTGTTCCACAGCCCCTGCAGGTTGGCAGGGAGCCCGCCGGAGCGCGAAGACGCAATCAGCAGGTAGCGGCCGTACTGAAACAGCAGGGCCTCAAGCCCGCGGTCGTCCCGCGAGTTCTCGTAGGCCTTCAACCGCTCATCGGTGGCCAAGTCCGCGTGTGGCGCAACGCCAAGATTCAACTGCATGCGGTTGAATAGAGCCTGGTAATCGGCAACATGTGCGGCTTCCATCTGTTTGTACTTCCTGAAGGCAATTTGTCGGAGCGTGGCATCGATGCGCGTGGCCGGTGCGACGCCCTTGTAGTGCGGGTATGCCAACTTGTAGTTGGTGGCGGCCGCCATGACGATGGTCACGCTATCGGCATCTTTGACGAGCAGCTTGCCATCCAACGCCGAGACCGTTCCGCCATCGGCGTTGACGACGAGTCGTGCCTCGAACTTCACGCCGGGCTGTTTCGGGTTGTGCGTGTCGATCTCGCCGACGAGCACCAGCTGGCCGTCGACGGCGGAAACCGACACGTTCTTGTGCAGACTGGATACCTGCAGGGTGAAGCCGACCTGTCCCGGCTTGTCCGCACTAATGCGCATGATGCTAACCTGATCCGGATGACTACAGAAGTGCTCGCGCTTATACATCACATTGTTGTGCTTGTAGCTGACGGTCGCAACGGCTGTTTCCAAGTCGAGATCGCGCCGGTAGTCCGATGTGGCTCCAGGGTCGTGGCCAAAATCCAGCCAAGCATCGAAGAACGCCTGGTAGGCGCCGAAATCCGGTTTTCCATACCCGTACAGACTGCAAAAATCACGAAGCAGCAGGTCCGACCCCTCCTTTACCTTGCCCGCTTTGATCTGTTGCCGCGCCGTCACCAAGGCCTCGTACGCACCTTCCCTGTCATTATCGGGTTCCGGCCAGCCGCTCCACACACTATCTTCGTTGAACATCAAACGTTCGCGGCCAACGTTGCCAAACACCATGCAGCCCAGCCGGCCATTACCCAGAGGCAAGGCCTTCATCCAGTCCTCGCCAGCCGGTTCACCATACCAAAGTTTGAGATCGATCGGTTTTTTCATTGCGGGGCTGGCGGATACCATCGCGGGCAAGCAGGCCGAAAAGACCGCCACCACCAACAGGTTTTGAATGCTATCTCTATTCATAATACTCCTCGGAATTGTGCACAGATATATACGGGGAAGGGGTTGCGGGATCAAGGTTAACCAGCAAGCACCCTGCCTTTTAGTCGTTCAGCGCGCCGATGATGCCTAGGCCTTTAAGGGTGAGGTTGGGATCGATGGTGGCTTCGACGTCCCAATCCTTGAAGATCCACCCCGCATAGCCGCCGGTGCAGCAGACGGGTAGTTCTTTGGATTCCAACTCGTTTCTCAGGTTTTGGAGAATCTCGCGCACCATGCCGCGATAGCCAAGGCGCGCGCCAATTTGCATGGCCTGCGTCGTATTACGTCCGACAACGGCCTTGGTTTTGGCTGGCTTGACGTGCGGAAGCAGCGCGGTCTTTTCGGAGAGGTAGTCGAACATCAGCGGCAGACCGGGACAAATAATGCCGCCGATGTAGCCGCGCCTCCCGTCAAGGATATCGAACGTTAGGGCGGTGCCGAAATCGCACACCACCGATGGCGTACCAAACAACCGAGCCGCTGCGGCGGCGTTGGCCAGGCGGTCGGCGCCAATCTTTTCGGGATTTGGATAATCGACCGGAACCCCAAGCTCCAATTCATGGGAGACCAACAAGGGATCGGGCAAGCCCGCACTCTTAACCAATCGTTTCCAGCTGGTATTCGCAGAGGGAACTACGGAGGCGATCACTACCGCATCGACCGCTTTTTTCCTCAGCAGAGGAACCACTTCATCCGCCAACTTGAAGAGAGAGGCGCAGCGTCCGACCGCAGAGACCCGGCCGTTTCGGTAGTAGCCGACGGAGGTGCTGGTGTTTCCGATGTCTATGACAAGTATTGATTTCATCTACACAAGACCATGGATAACAAGACTATTTTTTCAAGGTGACTAGATTGATTTTATTGTGAACCTTTTCCTAGTCCACAAAGTCCAATGCCAAATCAATGGAGGGGGCGGAGTGGGTCAGGGCACCAACGGAGATGGCATCGACACCGGTGCGGGCAATGTCGTGGATCGTGTTCAGATTGATCCCGCCAGAAGCTTCGGTTTTGCAGGTGTCTTCGCACAGCGCAACGCATTCGCGCAGGACGGACGGCGGCATGTTGTCGAGCAGCACCCAGTCGGGCCGGGAGGAGAGCGCTTCCTTGAGCTGTTCGATGGTATCGACTTCGACTTCAATCTTTAGATCGGGATATTTCGCGCGGGCGGTGGCGACGGCCTCCCCTACCCCGGTGCCGTGTTTTTTCGCCCAGGATGCGAGGTGGTTGTCTTTGATGAGCACGGCATCGAACAGTCCGTAGCGGTGGTTGGTTCCGCCGCCGCAGAGCACGGAATATTTCTCGAACGGGCGCAGCGCGGGGGTGGTCTTGCGCGTGTCGAGCAGCATGACATCCGGATTGGCGGCGGTTTTGACATATTCGGCGGTGACGGTAGCGACCCCGCTCATGCGCTGGATAAAGTTGAGTGCGGTGCGTTCGGCCGTCAGGATGCTTTGGGCGGAACCTTTGATGACCAGTACAGTGGATCCTTTTTCAACCGCTAATCCGTCGGGAATACGGATTTCGCATTCGAGCTCCGGATTCACCTGACTGAACACCTCGGCGGCAACGGTGACGCCAGCCAGCACGCAGGCTTCGCGCGCGACCATGTGCGCCTCGGCAACTTCCTCCGGCGGCACGAGCGAGTCGGAGGTGACATCCACATTGTTGGATCCCAGATCCTCGGCCAGCGCCAGCTGGATCAATTCCTTGACTTCGTTCTTTTTAAAAATATCCGGTAAATTCACCCTTTTCCCCTACCTAGCTTGCATTTCCCTCATGCAGGTTTTCCCCGATCCCATTAGCACGCTGATCGGTTTCAATCCCTCGATGTTTTCGCAGAAAATCTTGATCGCGGCCGCAATCGGCACGGATAGCAACGCCCCGACAATCCCCCAAAGCCATCCGAAAAAGACGAGCGAAAGCAGAATAACAACCGGGCTAAGGTTGAGGCTCTCGCCCATGATCCTTGGCTCGATCACATTGCCCATGGTCATCTGGATGCCCAGCAGCATGATTGCGGTCAGAATCGGTATCCACATCCATTGGCCGGAAGCCTCCGCACTGGATGGGTAGAACTGAACAATGGAGAGCAGGATCGGAGGAATGGAAGCGAGGATGGATCCAATGCTGGGAATAAAATTAAGAAAGAAAGCCAGGGCACCCCACGTCAGCGCAAACTCGACCTTCAGCAACGTTAGCCCAAGCCAGACCAATACCCCCGTGGTTCCGCTGATAGCGACTTTAACCACCAGATACTGCCCGATTTGCTTGGAAATCGACGCGGTCATTTCGGAGAAACGACTTGCCTGTTCCGGCGGGAATGCCCGCTCGACCTTGTATTTAAAGTAGGGTTTGCCCAACAGCATGAAAACCAGGAAAATCAAGACCATGAACAGATTCCCGAGAAAGCTTGCCACATTCCCGGAAACCACAACCAGGCGTTTGCCGATCTCCCGTGTCCAGTTAATATCCGCAAAGGCCGTTTTGGGAACATTGATCTTCTCCGAAAGGTTAAACATAATATCATTGTGAATGGCGGTAAGCCGCTCGGCATAGGTCTGGTATTCAGCCGCGAAAGCCTGCACCCGGCCAATCAGGAATATGCCGCCGAGATAGCAGACCAGCAGAACCAGCAACAATACGGTAAATACCGCCACTCCAAGCGGAATCTTCTTGTGAACCAGAAAGTTAACGACAGGCCCGCAGATGTATGAAAGCAGCCAGGCAATCATCAACGGAATTAATACGGTTTGCGCAGCCTTGAAGGCGGTGGCGAGGGCGAACACCACCAGCAAGCCCAGCAACCCGACCATTATGTTTGATCTCTTCACTCGATTCCCCCGTGCAGCTAGTCGATTTCGCCAGTCGATATGATCGGCGTTTTTTCGAGGTGCCAAATATCGTCGCAATAGTCTTGGATGGAGCGGTCGGATGAAAACCACCCCATGCGGGCGACATTAAGAATGGCCTTTTCGGCCCATGCCGATTCATCGGCATAAAGCTCGCCGACCTTGGCCTGGCATTCGACATACGATTCGTAGTCGGCCAGATAGAAATAGTGGTCCCCATGTTCGGTGAGGTCGTTGTAGATATCCTTGAACAGGTCGGGATGGGACGGATCGAAGGTGTTGTCGCGAATGGCCTCGAGCACCTTCTGGAGGTTTTCGGACTTGTCCATGTACGACCAGGGGTTGTAGCCCTTGCGCCGCAGCTCGGCGAGTTCCTCGGTGCGGTGCCCGAAGATGAAGATGTTGTCTTCGCCCACATGCTGGGCAATCTCGATATTCGCGCCATCCCACGTTCCAACCGTGAGCGCCCCGTTAAGGGAAAGCTTCATGTTGCCGGTGCCCGATGCTTCCAGACCGGCCGTTGAAACCTGCTCGGAAATGTCGGCCGCCGGGATGATCTTTTCAGCCAGCGATACGTTGTAGTCAGGCAGGAAGACCACCTTCAACCGGCCCGCAACATCGATATCGTTGTTGATCACTTTGCCCAGCGTGTTGATAAGCTTGATTACGGACTTGGCAATCAGGTAGGCCGGGGCGGCTTTCGCGGCAAAGATAAACGTTCGCGGTTGCACGAACACCTTTGGATCAGCCTTGATCTTTTGATAGAGGTGGATGATATGCATGGCGTCAAGCAATTGGCGCTTATACATGTGCAGGCGCTTGATCTGCACATCGAAGATTGAATTGGGGCTTACCTGTTCTCCGGTCAGCTTCGCTATGGTTTTGCAGAGTTCCACCTTTTTCTTTTTCTTGATGGCCATGAAGCGCTGCTGGGCCTCCTCGTCCTTGGCAAACTTTTCAAGTTCACTCAGCAGGCTAAGGTCCTTTTTCCAGTCCTCTCCGATTTTATCGGTGATGAATTCGGACAGTTCCGGATTGGCCTTCAACAGCCAGCGACGGTGCGTGATGCCGTTGGTTACATTGCAGAACTTTCCGGGGAAGATTTTGTCGAATTCCGGCATGGTGTTCTTGCGCAGCAGTTCGGAGTGCAAGGCGGATACGCCATTCACCTTGCTACTGGCCACCACGCAGAGGTTGGCCATGCGCACCTGCTTGTGCGGGCCTTCCTCGATCAACGAAACCTTGCGCATCAGGTCGGCATCGCCGGGGTGGTTGATTTCCACCTGCTGGAGGAAGCGTTGATTGATTTCGAAAATGATCTGGGTGTGGCGGGGCAGCACGCGCTGCAACAAGTCGACCGTCCATTTTTCGAGGGCTTCGGCAAGCAGGGTGTGGTTGGTATAGCAGAAGGTATTGACAGTGATGTCCCAAGCCTTGTCCCACGGAATCCGCTCTTCGTCGTGGAGCACGCGCATGAGCTCGACCACCGCGAGGGTCGGATGGGTATCGTTGAGCTGAACTACGTTCTTTTCGGCAAACTGATTGAAATCCGAGTGGTTTTTCCTGTAGCGGCGAATGATGTCGCGGATGGAGCAGGAGGCGAGGAAGTATTCCTGGATCAGGCGCAGCTCCTTGCCGGCATAGGTGTAGTCGGACGGGTACAACACCTTGGTGACGTTTTCCGCCCAGTTCTTTTCTTCGACGGCACGGACATAGTCGCCCTGATTGAAGACGTCGAGGCGGAAGCCTTCGGCCGGTTGCGATTTCCACAAACGCAGCATATTCACGGTGTTGACGCCATAGCCGATGATCGGGACATCGTAGGGAACCGCTTCGAACATTTCCCAGTCCTGCCAGACATCCTCTGTGCCGCGGCCCGGAACAAAGTTTTTCTTCACGCGGCCATAGACGCAGACGGGCAATGTGTATTCCGGTCGGATAATCTCCCACGGATAGCCCAGCGCAAGCCATTCATCAGGGCGTTCGCGCTGCCAGCCGTCTTCGAACTCCTGCCGGAAAATACCGTGCTCGTAGCGGATGCCGTATCCATAGGCCGGAAGCTCCATGGTGGCGAGCGAGTCCATATAGCAGGCCGCGAGGCGCCCCAACCCGCCATTGCCCAGCCCAGCCTCGACATCGAGCTGGATAATCTCTTCGGTGGTGATGTCGAGCGCTTTCAACGCTTCGCAGGCAATATCGACAATGCCGAGTGCGAGGACATTGTTTTCGCACATTTTCCCGATGAGGTATTCCATCGAGAAGTAGTTGACGCGCCGTACATCCTGATCGAGATATTGGCGTTGCGTGGCAATGAAACCGTCCACGGCCATATCACGAACGGCATGCGAGAAGCACATCATTTTATCAAAGGTGGTGGCGGCGCGGAGGTCTTTTCCGCGGCTGTACTTCAGGTGGAACAGTGCGCGTTCAGCCAGCGATTCCGCAGTGATATTGTCTTTAAAATTCGTCATTTTCAGAATCCTTCATTTTATTGGAATTATTGCGACTTCTACTTATCCCAGCAGTGGCCCTGATGCAAGCCCTACGCACGCATAATGGCCTGTGTTTGCCGCTCCGCTTCAAGAAGTAGCCCTTTCCACGGCAGTCCGGCGGAGAAGCCGCCGAGTTGTCCATTTGCTCCTTTTACGCGGTGGCAGGGAATGAAGAGCGGGATAGGATTACGCCCGCAGGCCGAGCCGACGGCGCGTACGGCCGCGGGTCGGCCCATTGCCGCAGCCAGTTCGCCATAGGTTTTTGTTTGGCCCATCGGAATTCTTGCAATCTCGCGCCAGACCTGTTGCTGGAAACCGGTGCCCTTCAGTTCCGCCAAGGACGGAGGCGTTGCGTTCTTCCCGGAAAAAACGGCGGCAACAAATGCCGAAACAGAATCGCCATCTCCTTTCGTGATGGCAAAGGGATGGCTGGGCTGCGTGGACAAAAAGGGAAGCGTGCAACCGGCTACCTTGCCGTCGAGCAATTCAACAACGATACTTCCCCATGTGGTTTCGATTTCCATGGTTCCGAAGCGGGGCTGGAGCCCCTACCGGTTCGGGATCACGAGGGTTTGGCCCACCCGCAGGTCGCCGGGGCTTTTCATGCGATCCTTGTTGGCTTGGTAGATCGGTTCGTAGTCGTCGTTTCCGTAGAATTTATTGGCGATCTTCGTGAGGTTGTCGCCGGCAACCACGGTGTAGATCTTGTGCGTTGCCTGGCTGGCCGGCATCGCGGACTTCGGAACCGTTTCCGTGACGGTCTTTTGCAACCCCGACTTGGGTTGTGTTGCCGTTATGGGTGTGGACGTGGAAGGCGCGGATCTGCGCAGCGCGGCTAGTTGCCGTTTCAACTCGGCATTTTCCCGTTGCAGGCGCCTGAGATCCTTCATGGCCTGCACGACACCCGACTGGGTCAGAATGGCGTTGGCCAAGGCCATTTGAACCTTCTCAATCTGTTCGTTGATGAATTCCGTCTTTTGCGAGTCGGGGCGGAGTTCGAGGTAGCGTTTATAGTAGAAGATCGCGCTGACGTAGTCGGGCTTGTACTGGTGGTAGATTATGGCGAGATCCAGACAGGGGCGCGCCATGTTCGGCTTGTTCTCGATGGCCTGCTTGAAGGCGGTCTCGGCCTTGGCGTAATTATTGATCTCCATGTAGGATTGCCCCTGCTTGACCAGCGGATTTCGTTCCTCTTTCTCGTCGAGGCCTTTAGAGTCCTTGTCACAGCCACAGAGCATCAAGGTGGCAATACAGAGCGGAAGATAGATCAATCGCATGGGCTTTTCATCCTTTTTTATCGGGGTTCACTGCCGGGAAACATAGCCTGTAGAAGCCACGAACCCCGAACTAAATTTTTCAAATATTTCGCCGCCATCACCGCGTACGAGGAACATGGCCTCCACCTCCGGGCGCCCCTCCACCCACGCCAGCCCCTCCTCCGCGCCCATCACAAACAGCGCCGTGGCCATGCCGTCGGCATCCATGCAACTTGGAGCAACGACCGTCACGCTGGCGGTATCCGAAAGCACGGCGCGGCCAGAGCGCGGATCAAGGATATGGGAATAGAGCACGCCATCCTGCACGAGATAGTTGCGGTAGTTGCCCGACGTTGCCGTGGCACCCGCGGTCAGATTGACAATCCCTTGCAATCTCCCCTCCTCCAAGGGGTTCGTCGTCGGGTATTGGATGCCAATGCGCCAAGGAACACCATCCGGATTGATGCCGTGTACCACCACCTCGCCTCCGATTTCAACAAACCAGTTTTCGTAGCCCTCTCTGGCGAGGAGTTTCGCCAAAACATCGACACCATAGCCCTTGGCGATAGCGCCTAGGTCGAGCTGCACACCGGGCCCAGCTTTCCACAGGCTTGAATCATTGCCAATCCACACCTTGTCCACCCCCGTGTTTTCCTTGGCGGCGGCCATCTCGGAATCGGAAGGAACCCTGCGCTCTTCACTTTCGCTCCCAAACCCCCACAAATTGAGTAGCGGATTCAAGGTAGGGTCAAATGCGCCGCCCGTTTCCTCGCCCAGCTCCAGCGCCCGCCGAACGACAAAAACAAATCCATTCGAAGCCGGAAATGGCCCGGATTCGTCCGACTGGTTGAAGCGCGAGATTTCGCTGTCCGGCTCCCACGTCGACATCTGACGGGTGATATTTTCCAACCGACTCTCCATCGCCTGAACAAGAGCACTCAATCGTGAAGCCGTTACCGGATCGGACAGCGTTACACTAAACGCGGTACCCATTGATTCTCCCCACATGGACACGTGAGAAAGGGTAAGATTCGCACCCCACTGGTTAAGCGGCAGCTCGATATTTGCCCAGCTTTCGTGAGTCGTGTGCGGCAATGTGTTGAGACTTCGCTGCGTTAACTTACCAGCAAGCTGAATGCCATTGGGTTTCCCAAGCGGCCTCTCGACATGAATAGGATGTTCAACGGCCTGCCAACGAAAAAACCCGCCGATACCCAGTACAAGAATGAGCAGCAGACCAATCAACGTTCGGATAATCAGACTCCGCGGCATCAGACCTTTGCAATCGCTTCGATTTCAACCAACGAGCTTTTCGGCAGGCCGGCCACCTGCACGGTCGAGCGCGCCGGGGCGTTTTCCTCGCCAAAGAATTCGGCATAGACGGTGTTCATTACCGGAAAATCGGCCATATCCGCGAGAAAGACGGTGGTTTTGATGACATCGTCGAGCGTGCAGCCCGCCGCCTCCAAAACGTTTTTGAGGTTTTCCATGACTTGTATGGACTGCTCGCGGGCACCTCCAGCAACCATCTCCCCCGTTGCGGGATCGATCGGAATCTGGCCCGAGGTGTAGAGCAGGTGCCCGCTTTTGACGGCTTGGTTATAGGGTCCGATCGGGGCGGGTGCGTTTTCTGTATTGATGATGTGTTTCATGGTGCGTTCTCCTTTCCAAGGGATTCGATAAAATGATTATTTTTCCGAACCATTCCGTTGTTCCAATTCGTCGATAATATACAGGTCGGCCTTGGAATATGGGAACTCCCGAAGCGCGGAAATTTCGACCCACCGATAATCCTGGCATTCGATCGGGCGAGGACGGCCCGACTTGATCTTGGCGAAGTAGGTATGCATCTGCATCGTAAAATGGCTATAGGCATGCCGGATGGTAACGAGAAATTCGCCCGTTTCAATATGGATGCCCAGCTCTTCCTTCAGCTCGCGGACAATGCACTGCTGAATGGTCTCGCCGGTCTCCTGCTTGCCGCCGGGAAATTCCCAGAGGCCGCCGAGCATGTCTTCGTTGCGACGCTGGGCAATGAGCACTTCGCCCTTGCGGTTTACGACAACCGCCGCGCCGACGATAATGTGCGGCACCTTTTTCTTCGGGGCCTTTACGGGATAGTCGGTGGGGAGGCCGGATTCGTGACCGAGGCAGTTGCGGGACATCGGGCACTCGCTGCACCTTGGGTTTTTCGGCAGGCAGACGGTTGCGCCCAGTTCCATCATGGCTTCGTTAAAGTTGCCGGCGTCGCCTTTCACGAGCAGGTCGTCGGAGAGCTGCTGAAGGTCTTTTTTGGCGGCGGTGGATCGGGTGTCCTGCGTGTAGGCAAAAAGGCGGGAGAGCACGCGGATCACATTGCCGTCGAGCACGGCGAGATCGAGATTGAAGGCGAGCGAGCCGATGGCGGCGGCGGTATAGGTTCCAACGCCGGGTAATTCCAGGATTTTCCCGGCGGTTTTCGGAAAGCGGCCCTTGTGGTTGCAAGAGATGATCTGTGCGGCCTTATGGAGGTTGCGGGCGCGGGAATAATAGCCAAGGCCTTCCCATTGCTTGAGCACGTCCCCTTGCGAGGCCGCCGCGAGCGCCTTCATCGACGGGAACCGCTTCATGAAGCGGTTGAAGTATGGGATCACCTGATCGACGCGCGTCTGCTGCAGCATCAGCTCGGAAATCCACACGCGGTACGGTGTTCGGTTGGCACGCCACGGCATAGAACGCCTATTTTTCAAAAACCAGGGCAGCAACTTGGCGACGACTGCGCGCTTTACCTTTTTCACACGATCTTTTTCCACCCCATATCCTCCCGTTAAAAAGAGAAACCCCGAATGCCCTCCACAGGAATTCAGAGTATATTTTCCAGAACCTGCAAACTTCGGAGAGCGTTTTCAGCCACCCTGCAGAAAAACTAACGGCACAACTTGACCCAGTCCGGATGGCAGACTGTAAATTAAAATGCCCCTTTTTTTGAATGCTCATTCCTCATGCCGACCATTATTCGGGGATCATCTGCACCACCTGGATCTTCCGCTGGGTTGCGGAGTGGATACGCAGGGAGTAGCCGGGAATCTCCAGGGTCTCGCCCGGGATCGGAATGCGGCCGAGCACGGAAAAGATGTAGCCGCCCAGCGAATCGTATTCATCGCTCTCCGGAAGTTTCGTACCCAACTCCTCGTTCAACTCGTCGATCGGCATGCGTGCCTGCACCATCACGGAGCCATCCGAACAGCGGTGCAACTCTTTTTCCGCAAGGTCGTATTCGTCTTCGATCTCGCCGACAAGCTCCTCGATGATATCCTCCATCGAAACCAACCCCTCCGTACCGCCATATTCATCGACCACCAGCACCATCTGCGCGTGCGTCCGCTTCATCAACTGCATGAGGTCGTTGATTGGCATCGTTTCCGGGATAAAATCGATCTTCTTCACCAACTGGCCGATGGGGATTTCGCCCTCGCCGCCGCTGCACAGCTTGAGCAGGTCCTTCACATGCACCATGCCGATCACATCGTCGATGTTCTCGTGGTAGATCGGAAAGCGCGAATGGCGCGACTCTTTCACCTGACCGATGCACTCGTCGACGGTCAATGTGTCCTTTAGTCCGCCGATGTCGATGCGCGGGGTCATGATCTCGCGGGCGACGGTGTCGCCAAACTCAAAGACACTGCGAATGATTTCCCGTTCCTCCTCTTCCAGATCCTCCTCGTCGGTCTCGTCGATCAAACTCTTGATTTCGTCTTCCGGCGAAGGGCGGTCCTCCTCGTCCGAGGCCGACATGGCGTGGTGCAGCAGGTGGTCTTCGATGAACTGTAGCGGCCACACAAAGGGATAGATCAGCAACGTCAAGATGCCAAAGAAAGGCAATGCCGCCAATGAAATGCGATCGGCATAGCTCTCTGAAAGCACATGCGGAACGATACGCGCAAAAAGCATATGGAGCAGCGACAGGAAAAACAGGGCGGTCACCATGAACCCCGGCTCACAATCCCTAAACGCAAGGTAGAACAGGACGGAGGTGGCAATGGTTGTGGTAGTGAGCAGCAACCGCGCCGTCTTGCAAAGCAAGTTCCAGCGATGCCGCCAAAACTCAAGGCGCTTCGTGTGGCGGCCCTTCCGGTCGATCAACCGCGGCAGGCCCGCATCGCCCGTAAAACGCAGCGAGGTGTAGATCGAAGCCAGAATGCAAGCCAAGGAAAGGGTCGCCAAACTGTAGAGAAGGTACTGCGAATAAATCGTGTTCATCTATGGGTTCTAACTTCCATGCTCAATCCCAACCGCCTTCCCGGTCCATGAATCCCGACCGACCAAAAAGCACTTAAGCGAATGACTGCCGCGATTTCCAGATAAACCGCAGGAGACTTTCGCCCTTGCTTATTCCACACCCCTCTCAAGTAAACCTTGTCCACGCAACCATAGTTCGCAGGCGTTCGACCATTCGCCGGTTCCGGGCACAGTGCGAGCAAGGCCCAGACCATGCCGTCCCTTTCGATAGATATGCAGCTCGGCCGGAACCTTTGCCCTGCGCAGTGCCAGATAGAAGGCCACGCTGTTTTCGGAAGGTACCCCCGGGTCTTCATCGGTATGAAACAGGAACGTCGGCGGGGTGTTTGCCGTAACTTGTTTTTCGTTCGACAAGCTTGCGACCAGTTCTTCCGGGGGGTTGCCGCCAATGAGGTTGCGCTGGGATCCCTTGTGGGAAAAGTCCTCTCCAAAAGCAATAACCGGATAGCAGAGAATCATAAAGTCGGGCCGGCAACTGGCTTGGTCGATCGGATCCGACGCATCGGGATCGCCCGGATCAAAATGCGTTCCGGCCGTCGAGGCTAGATGTCCGCCCGCCGAGAATCCCAGAATGCCAATGCGCAACGGGTTCACCTGCAGCTTGTTCGCGTGCGACCTCACCGTGCGGATCGCCCGCTGGGCATCCAAGAGCGGGATTGGATGCAGATATCCGCCTCTGCCCATTCGATATTCAAGGACAACGCCGGTGACCCCCAAGGAATTGAGCCACTTGGCAATATCATGCCCCTCATGCTGCATCGCCAAATGACCGTAGCCTCCTCCGGGACAGATAATAACCGCAGTGCCGTTATTTGTTTCCCCGGATGGCGAGTAGATGGTGATTGCCGGCATATCCCTGTGCGGATCATCGCCCTTGGCTCCCGGCGCACCAAGAGGCCAGAGGAGTTCCCGGGGAGGTGCTCCGGCCAAACCCGGTCGAGGCATGATTACGATGCAGACCAATATAATGAACGGTATGAACCCGTTGCTGAAAACATTGCATTTGTTCATGAAAGACTCCTTCAAAGTTTCGTGTCAAACATCGTAGCCATTGCACCACTCCCTGAAGTGGTTCCGACCGCCTCAGCTACCAGTCGCGTAGATGCCCGGAATCCCGAACCAGGTCGCGCATCTCTTTCTTGTTCACTTCCAGAAGGTTGGTAAACACCTCCTTGATCCGGTCGGTCTGGGCCCGGTCAATGACCTCCTGATACAGCTCCGACAGACATTCATCAAGACGCAAGGCCTCGCGTAGAACCGTGTCGACATCCATATCCGCGGTAAGATTCGTCGGTTCCAGGGTTTTCTCCGTCACCTTGTCGGTTCCGCATTTAAACCAAGTGTCAATCACGTCGCGCGGCGCGGTTTTCTCATACTCGGCAAGGGCCTGCTCGTGCCGTTTTTCACACGCACCCAGATAATCAAGAAAGAATTTTACCCGCTCCCGATCGGCCACGACACCCAGTTCAGCGTAATATTGACTCAATTGAACATGAAAGTTTCTCGCGTGATGAATCACATCCAGCACCCGTTCTTGACTCATCTCTCCCTCCTTGTTTTTTGTTCAACGAATCTCCCTAGACAGAGGTGTAGACCCGGGCCTCCATCTCCTCTCGCCCACAGCGAGGTTTCCATGCAGCACAAGGTGGCCCCCAACAGGGCAATAACAGAACGTCCGGATCTCATGCAACACTCCTCGGTTTAGTGAATCCAACGTTGAAAAAAGCCTTTCCGCTGCTCATTGTTTTAATTGCTGGGCGCTCTTTACTCGGAAGGGCTTGGGGTGGGAAGGCTCATCAGCTTGCTGATGGTGGGTTCCATCGCCTTGGCCCAAAGTTCGTAGCCTTGTTCGTTCGGGTGCAGCAAGTCCGGCATAATCTTCTTCGACAAACTACCCCTTTCGTCCAGAAACCCGCCGTTGACATCCAAATAGAAGACATGCTTTCCATCGGCAAAGCCTGAAATGATTTTATTGATCTCGCCATTCAATTTCCGAAGCTCATCATCCGCGGCCGCCGACCTTGGGAAAATAGCCAGCAGCAAAATCCGGGTCTCCGGCAGACGCGTGCGCAGCTCCTTGATAATAGACTCGATCCCTTGGGCCGTATCCTTGGCAGCATCCTTTCGGTGGCCGGTATTGTTGGTGCCGATCATAAGCACCGCCAACCGGGGAGAGATACCCTCCACTTCACCATTTTGCAGGCGCCAAATCACATGCTCGGTCCGGTCGCCGCTAAACCCAAGATTTGCGGCCTTGCGATGCTTGTAGTATTTCTCCCAAACGTTTTCCCCCCTTGTTTCCCAACCATGGGTGATTGAATCGCCAATCATCAGAAGGTCGATATCCCCTCGCTTAATCTCGCGCACCTTTTCCGCATGGCGCGGCCCCCACCACTCAACGGCCCATTCGGCGGTTTGGGTCGCCGGGATGACCGATTCAGGCCGCTTTGCTTCGACAGCGCCTTCCCCTGCATGCACCGAAAAAGCCAGTCCGAACAAAACCCCGGCAAGTAGTCTTCTTTTGAATATGGATTCCATGAGATTCCCCGTCCTGTTGAATGTCTCCACTATCCGTCCAGGCAGCGTGTACCCGGCACATTGAACCGTTCTTTTTAAAGCCGAAAATCAGGAGGCAGTATGATTCAATCCCACCGTCCGGGTCGAGACGGAATGCACCGTATTATCGGGTGTGTGTAATCGTGTTGTGTGGTTTGTGAAAAACCGCCCTTGCCCCCGTCTTTGGGGGAGAGCCGGAAACCCTTCTGTTTGTCGATTAAAACAAGGGAAATGGCGGAAAGGGGGGGATTCGAACCCCCGGTGCAACATTCGCCGCACAACGGATTAGCAATCCATCGCCTTAAGCCACTCAGCCACCTTTCCGCAACGAATTGAAGAGCGAGGAAGATAGTTGAGCACCCTACCCTTTGCAAGCGTTTTTGGAAGGAAACGACGCTGTCCCTGAATCATTAGCAACTTCTCGGGAAAGGTGTAGTGCGGGCCTCTCTGCTTGCAGAGGGCTACACCCACAGGATGAAGAAAACACGGGGTCGCTAATGATTCAGGCGCTGTCTACCAAAATTGGTAGGCATTGTATTTTATGACGTAGAGTCCCAGCAGGAAGTTGGTGGTTCCGTGGGCAATGATGGCGGCCCAGATATCCTGTGTTTTGATGTAGAGCAGACCAAAGGCGATCCCGCAAACAATACCGGCCATCCATTCAAAATGCTCGATCCCGAAGAAACAGGAGACCAGCAGCAGCATGGGCCAATGCAACCTACCAGCATCTATTTTGAAGAATGGGGAGCCGAGCATCCAGCGATAAACAAACCCTCTGAAAAAATATTCCTCTATAATGGCGATCACCACGGAGGTGCCGAACATGTGCACCCAGAAAACGAACCAGCCCGTAACCTTCGGATCGTAGGCATGCAGGCCGATGTGTTCACCTTCTTCAATCACTTCATAGGGAAGTGCCGTGCGCTGCACGTTCCCTTCGCCAAGAGCCACTGCCTCTTGCACTTCAATCGGTTCGGCCGCGAGAGGAATTTCGTATAGTTCGCGCGTTTTAAATGGATGGGTAATATCGACGAACAGGCGGTCGTACCATTCGGTTGCAGCGGGGGCTTTTTCCACCACCCACGGACTTTCCAGCCCGACCCATACAACAAAAATCAAAACCCCGACGCCGAGGGCGGCGGGGATATTCCTCAGCTTGAGCCGGGGGTACCAACGCCAAGGGCGGAAGATGGCCAGAAGGACGAGACCACCGATGGTGCGCGCGTTATAGCCGTCGAGCCAAACCATCATGGTCAGCCAGATGGCGAACGGAAGCACGTGGGCGAGAACCGCCTTGTTGTTTTCGCGCTCCTCTTCCGGCGTGAGTTCAACGCGCTGTCGATCACTCATGGACTACTCGCTTTTTTCCGATTCTTCGGAGGAAACGATTTCCTTCTTTTCGACCTCGTCGTCCTGGTCCGGCTCGGTGCCTTCTTTCTGCCCCTTCTTGAATTCGCCGAGGCTCTTGCCCAGCGAACGAGAGAGTTCGGGCAGTTTTTTTGCACCAAACAGCAGCAGGATCACAAAAACAACCAGTATGATTTCCGTATGCCCCTGCATACCCGGGATGAAAGCCAATGTATCCATTTGATTACTCCTCGTTTGAATCGTCCGTTTGCTCAGGTTCCGGATCGACGGAATCCTTCTCTGCCGGATCGTCCGGCGTTTCCTCAGGTTTCCTGTCCTTCGTCTTCCCCTCGGTGAAGTAGAGGAACCATATACAGAACTCGTATAGCAGGATCAAGGGAACTGCCATTAAAACCTGCGTCGTGATGTCCGGCGGCGTGAGCAGCATGGCCACGATAAACAGCCCGACAATCACATGGCGGCGCTTTTCCTTGAGCAGCGCAGAGTCCAGGAAACCCAGCTTGCCCAGCAAAATAATGATGATCGGGAGCTGGAACGCCACCCCGAAACCCAGCAGGACCTGCAGTGTGAAACCAATGAACTTCTGGTAGTTCCAGATCGCCTCCCCGCCCAGCTTGTCGGTAAAGCCCCACATGATTTTCATGGCCAGCGGCAGCGTCACTTTATAGCCCAGCAAGACCCCGAAGATGAACAGGATTCCGGAAAAACCGGATACGCGCTGGAAGATCTTGCGTTCCGTTTTCTTGATGCCCGGCATGATGAACGAGCCGATGATGACCATCAGCGCCGGCATGCTGATCAGGATACCGCCCCAGAGGGCGAGCGTGACCCACATTTTGAAACCGGACGTCACCTCCGGGTGCTGCAGCACAATCTGCCCGGAATCGATATATTGCTGGGCAGGCTCGCGCAGCACATCGGTCAACCACGGCACGAAATACGCGCAGATCGCCATGCCGATCACGATGGCAATGGCGGAACGGATGACCGTCTTGCGGAACTCCTCAAGGTGCTCGAGAAACGGCATTTCGCTATCGTCGTAGCCGAACTTTTCCTTGAGTGATTTAAGTTTTAGGAACATCGCCATCCTCGTCTTCCGGAACTTCGGGCTCCGCCGCCTTGGGGCCTTCTTCGGCGGAGGCGTCTACGATTTCCTCGAAAGCCTCCCCGTCGCCTCCATCGTCCTCGCCATAGTTGTAGTAGTCCTCTTCATTATCGTAATCGTAGTCTTCGTCGTGTCCGGACTCGCCGTCATTTTCCGGTGGCTCGCGGGAAGACGTATCGTTGTTGAGGTCGCCATACATGACTTCGCGCTTGAAGCTGTCGGCGGTATTGCGGATCTGGCTAATAATTTCGTTCAGCTTGCGCAGGATGCGCGGCGCATCCTTGGCGCCAAACATGACCAGCAACACCAGCATGATCACGAGAAATTCGGGACCGCCGGGGCCGAGGTAGGCAAGATGGAATAAATCGGCAATCATGGCTAGGCTTCAACCACCTCCAGGTTTTCAATCTTGGCCGCGGCACGCAACTCGTCGGCGACCGCACCAATGGCATCGTTCTTCCGCACATCGAACAGCATGCTCTCGATATCGTAGCGAACATCGTTGAATTTGCGGGACGATTCCGCCCGACGGTCATATACCTTGAGAACGTGGTAGCCAAACTCGCTCTGGAAAATATCGCTGTATTCCCCCACGGCCGTCTTGAAGGCAATGTCTTCGAACGCCTGCACCATCTGCCCGCGGGCGAAATAGCCGAGGTCGTGGCCACCATCCTGGCAGTGGGAATACTCCCGGGCCAGCGCATCGAAATCCTCGCCGGTCTTCAGGCGCTCGCGCACATTCAGCAGTTCGGCATAGACTTTCTCCACCGGGCAGTCGGGCGACGGATGCTGGACAATATGCGCGGCGCGCACCATTTCCGGCACCGTGAACTCTTCCTTGTGCCCATCGTAATAGGCTTTCGAATCCACCTCGGTTGGCCGGGCAACATCCTCGCAGACGACCTCGAAATATTTTTCCAACCGCACGCTATCCTCAATGCCGGTCTTGATCTTGGCCTCGTCTTCCGGCGCGAGGTCAAAGCGTTCATGGAAGGCCTCGTCGCCCCCATGCTGCTCCTTGAGCGCCGTAAAGCGCGCCTCGATCTCCTCGGGGCGGACCGCCTTGATTTCCTTCCGGGCCTGCTGCATCAGCAGCACGCGTTCGGCTGCGTTTTCGTGGGCGTCGGATTCAATCTTGGCCTGTTGTTCCTCCATCTCCTCGCAGCTCATTTCCGCAGCATAGCGTTCGCGGAGCATTTGCAACTCCTGCTGGATCAACGCCTCGGAGACTTCCTCGCCATTTACAAGGATGGGTTCTTTTTTCGTTTCGCTCATTTCATTGTTTCCCACAGCACTTCTTAAAATTTTTCCCGCTGCCGCACGGACATGGGGCGTTGCGCCCGGCCTCCGGTTCGCCCGCCTTTCCCATAATGTCCGCCGCAGGCCGCCCTTTTTGGACAAGCGCCGCCATTTTACGCATTTTCGGGTCGATATGCCCGAAAAACTTCCGGTAGCCCGCGCAGAGATAGTTCAATCCCGGTTCGCCATCTGGCGTCTTGGTAAACCGGTGCTTGGGGCACTCTCCATTGCATGCAAACAGGAATTCGCATTCCCGGCAATATTCGGGAAGGGCGTCCCACTTGTCGTTTCCAAACTTTACTTGCGCGGGGGAGTAGATCATTTCCTCTATCGATTTATCCATGATATTTCCGAGGAAATACGAGGGATAGACATAGTGGTCGCACGAATAGACGCCGCCGTCGTGCTCCATCGCCACGGCCTTGCCGCAACGCCGGGAAAAAACGCACAGCCCCGGCTCCATTCCCGTCCAAGCGCTGAGTGCCACATCGAAGATGTTCACAAAAACCCGCCCAACGTCGGCTTTGACCCATTCGTCGAAAATCGTGTTGAGGAAATCACCGAACCCTTCCGACGACACGGCCCAAGGCATCATTGCATCCGGGTTATCGTCCGACCGCAGGTCCGGCGGCGCGGCGCGGTTCCCCGTCCGCTCGACAACTGGAATGAACTGCATGAACAGCACACCCTGCTGCTTCAGGAAGTTGTAGATCTCCACCGCTTCGTCCGGGCTTTGGCGCGTCACGCAGGTGAGCACATTAAACTCCACCCGCCACTTTTTCAGCATCCGCAACCCGTCCAACACCCGCTCGTACGAACCCAAGCCGCCTTTGTCGACGCGGTAGCGGTTGTGGATGCGCTCCGGCCCGTCGAGGCTCAGCCCGACCAGGAAGTTTTCGCGTGCAAAGAATTCGCACCATTCGTCATCAAGGTTGGTGCCGTTGGTCTGGAACGAGTTGTTGACCGGCCGACCGCCTGCAAAGTGCCGCTGCAGCGCCACCACCTTGCGGAAAAAATCGAGTCCCATCAGCGTCGGCTCGCCGCCCTGCCAGGCAAACTGGATTTCCGGCGAGTGCTGGCTCTGGATATATTTTCGAATGTAGGTTTCGAGCACCTCGTCGCTCATTTTGTAGTTTTCGTCCGGCGGGAAGAGTTTTTCCTTCTCGAGATAGAAACAATATTTGCAATCGAGGTTGCACAACGGTCCGATCGGCTTGGTCATCACGTGGAACGACCGAGGAGCGGGCGTGCTATAGTCGGGTGCGCTGCTCATTCCAAACTCAGGAAACTAGATGCTGCGATAGCTTTGGCGCAGAACAAAATCCAACAACACCAGCGCCGTCATGGTTTCAACAATGGGAACCGCGCGCGGCACCACGCACGGGTCGTGACGGCCCTTGGCCTCCAGCACCGAAGACTCGCCCTCGAACGTCGAGGTTTCCTGCGCCAGCCCAATCGTGGCCGGGGGCTTGAAGGCGACGCGGAAAACGATCGGCTCGCCATTGGAGATGCCGCCCTGCACGCCGCCGCTATGGTTGGTCGTGGTTCCCAGCCGCCCGTCGGCCTTCATTTCGAACGGATCGTTATGCTGCGACCCGAACATGCGCGCACCGGCAAAGCCGGAGCCGATTTCAAAACCCTTGGTCGCCGGGATCGACAGCATCGCCTGCGCAAGCTTGGCCTCGAACTTGTCGAAGACGGGCTCGCCCAATCCAACCGGAATCTTCTCGGCCACGCAGGTCAGCACCCCGCCAACGGAATCCTTGCGGTCGCGCGTGGCGGTCACTAATTCGATCATCTTTGCGGCGGCGGCTTCGTCGGGGCAGCGGATAATGTTGGAATCGATCTGCTCGCGGGTCAGGGCTTCCAGGCTCATGTCGCGTGCATCGATGTTGCCGACCGAGCTGACCCACGCGGTAATCCTTGTGCCAAAGCGCTCGGCAAGGATCTTCTCGGCAATAGCGCCGGCAGCCACGCGGCCGATGGTTTCGCGCGCGCTGGAGCGTCCGCCGCCGCTGGCGGCGCGGTTGCCATATTTCATCTGATAGGTAAAGTCGGCGTGCGAGGGGCGCGGCACATTGTCCATTTCCTGATAGTCGCCGGGACGCTGGTCGCGGTTGTTGACCATCAGCCCGATCGGCGTACCGAGGGTCTTTCCGTTTTCAACGCCAGAAAGAATCGTGACCCGGTCGGCCTCGTCGCGCGGGGTGGTCATATCGCTCTGACCGGGGCGGCGGCGGGTGAGCTGCGGCTGAATATCGCCTTCGCTCAGCATAATGTTGGCTGGGCATCCGTCGACAATGGCACCCACGGCCTTGCCGTGCGATTCGCCGTAGGTTGATACCTTGAACAAAGTTCCTAATGTGCTAGACATGGTCGATCCTTGGTTTTTCGGTTTCCGGCAGGGAAACCCGCTTCACGAAAGACTGAGTTTATAGCAGTTCCCCCCTTTTTGGTTGGATAGAAATATTCAGAAAACTTGCGCAGGCTGAAAACCAACCTGCATGCACATTAAGATTGCAATCAAAAGGCGGGTATGGACAATGCGGGGTTTACGCCTCAATACGGAAACAGGAGCTTTAATGGACACAGGGAAACGCCAACATCTTCAAGATATCTACGCCACCGACCGAACGGCCAAGGACGACTATACCCCGCAGGTTTCCAAGGAAATCCTTGAAGAGCGCAAACGTGAAATCCGGCGCCACCAGTTTACCAGCTTCGTTCTCGGAATGTCGGTCCTCGTGTTGCTGGTCGTGTTGATCTATGTCATCGCGCGCGAGTATATCGGCACCTACTCGGTGGCGCCCTCGCCCACCCCGATCACCCAAGGGTATATCCCTCGCTATTCACTGGCGAAGGAATCCCAATGGGTACTTGACTTCTCGCACGACTACGGGAACCCAAAATGGACCGGGGAAGGAGAGCGGCCGTTTAGTGCGGAGTGGGTTCAAAAAACCGCCTTCAACCTCGTCCTTGCCGAGCAGGCAGCCCGCATCGGCGAAAACGCAGAGGCGGCGGAATACTATGAAAAAGCCCTGGAAATCCTGCCGGATCTCGAGGGGGTGAAAGTGCCGCTCGGGATGCTCTATTTCAAGATCAAGGCATTCGACAAGGCGTTGGCCTTGCTGGAAAACGCCCCCGAAGTGGATCTGACCCCCGACGTGCTCAACAACCTTGGTGCCGCATGCCTGAACGCCAAGGCCTACGAACGGGCCGAGATCTACCTGAAGCAGGCCCTCGATGCCAACCCCACCTATGCGGAAGCCCAGAAAAACATGGCCGTGCTCTATCAGGAACAGAAGCGCGACGAAGACGCGGTGGCCACCTACGAAAAATACATTGACCTCCGGCCGGCGGATATTGATACCCAGCACAGCTTTGCGCTTTATCTCACCAAGCTCGGGAAATGGGAACAGGCCGCGAACCTGCTCGACAACCTGACGCAGGAAATCACCGATGTTCCCGTGCTTTTCTTCCTGCTGGCCCAGGTGGAGACGCACAACAACCGTCCGGAAAAAGCCATGGAAGCCATCAGGCGCGGAATTCAACTAACCGATCCCAACGCTGCGCTGGCCTACATGGATAGTAGCGAATTTGAAAAACTCCGCGAATCCGATGAGTTCCAGGTCATGATAAAAACGCTGGAAACCATCCAGAAATAGGCGTCCATTCCAAGGATTTGAATCCTTGCAGAAAGAGCAACGATGCAGTTCTTCGAACAGCTGATCGGAACCCAAACCGGCCTCGTGCTGGCCTTTTTGGCCACCGCCGCCATGGTGGTTCTCGCCGGCATCCGCCTTAGCATCTATGGCGATGCGCTGGGCGACCGGACCGGCCTGGGCAACGGACTCGTTGGCCTTGTCTTTTTGGCGGCGGTCACCAGCCTGCCAGAACTGGTCGTCTCGCTGACGTCGGTGATTCAAAACATGGATATGAACCAAGGTGCCGACCTCGCCACGGGCAACATGCTTGGATCCAATGTGTTCAACCTGCTGATTCTTGCCCTGATGGCGTTGTTTTTCCCGCGCCGGTTCGCACCCGAAAAAATGGATGACCCCCATACCGACTCCACCGTCTACGGGCTTGTGTTGCTGGCGCTCTTTGCCATCGCATTTCTGGCCTCCGGTGCAAGTGCAACCGTTCTTCCCGGATTGCGATGCAGCTGGGCCACCCTGCTGCTGCCCATTGCCTATGGCTTTATTCTCTGGCGCGAACACCGGCAACGGCGAGCACCGGAAACCGGAGTCCACCTGCCGTCCGAACAAACGCTGGCCCACCTGCCTGCACTTCGTTTCTACAGCATGCTCGGCGGACTCTGCGGACTGATCATTGGCGGCGGCATCGTCCTGTCCATCCTCGGATCGCGCATGGCGCTTCCGCCGGAACAAGGAGGCTTCGGCTTGGAAGCCAGCCTGATCGGTACGGTTTTCCTAGCCATTTCCACCAGTCTGCCGGAATTGGTGATTTCCTTCGCCAGCATCCGGATGGGCTTTCTCGACATGGCCGTCGGCAACGTGCTTGGAAGCAACATGTTCAACCTGCTGATCATCTTTGTGGCCGATGTCGCCCTGCGCGGCGGAAATTTGCTCAGCCACGCCTCGTCCAAAAACTGGACCAGTGTCGGGCTGATCCTGTTGCTGACCCTGCTCGCGGGTCTCCTGCTGCGCTCGGACAACCGCAAGCGAGCAACCGCGATCGCCGCCGTCATGGTCGGTAGCTATTTTGCCGCGCTAGCTCTTTTCGCCTAGCGGCGTCGTAGTTCGGTCGAGCTGATATCTTCGCGGAAGCGTTCCTCGGGAATCGGAATAAACAACTCCTCGAAGCCAGCGGGGATTCCAAGATCCTCAAACGCATGGAAACCTTCTTCACCTTGGAGACGGCCGGAAACCACGAAGCGGGTTTCCAGGGCTTGAAACCGCGCGAGCATGGCGGGAATGTCGGCGTGGTATTTTGGGCTGAGAAGGCGAAGGGCGGTGTCGTAGCCCAGGGCAAACCAGATGCCGGGGAAAAGCTCGGCCTTTTCGGAAAAGGTCGGCGCACAAGTCAGCACGACGGAATAGATGCCCTTCATCTGCAAAAGGCGCCGCTCCACTTCGACTATGGAAAGCGGCGGCTTATCCACATTGGAAACGGAAAGTTCGAACAGCCCCTCGCGGCCACTCGCTTTTTCCGCGGCAAGCAGCAGGCCTTCATGACCTCGGTGGAGTGGATTGAACGACCCCGGCATAAGGATGGTTCGATCCGGAAAATCGTCGCGTCCCACAAGAATATAGGGAAGCTCGCCTTCAACCAATTGATCCAAAGCATCCTTCATGCGCGGTTTTCCCCGAGGAATTCCGCAAGGCATTCCAGTAAGGCCTTGCTTACCGCGACCTCCTGCTCCATCCGGCTGCCGACCGGAACCGCCAGCTCGCGCACCATCGTTTCCCTGCGCGATTTGATGCAGGCAAACGCACGGTCGCTTCCCTTTCGCTCGCGGTTGGTTTGCAACGCCGCCGTGCAGGAGATTCCAATGATCGGGTTTTCCGTTTTGCTTGAAAGGGAAAACACAAGCGCACGCTCAAAGGCGCGCCCGGCCATCGTGGCGGCGGCTTTGGCGGAACAGTACGAATCCAGACTTTCGCCCAGATAGTCAAACATGGCCTCGGGGCTGTAGGGAATCTGTGCCTCGAACACAAACCGCGATGCTCCGGGGTGCGATAGCAAGGCATGCACCGCGCCGGATCCTCCGCCCGTCGCAACGATGGCGGTTTTGTAGCCGGAGGAATGAATGGCTTCGATCAGGTTGTCGGCGATGGCAGGCATTGGGTATGCTCGTGAAACGTGACGAGTCAGTCAACCACAACCACTTCGGTGATGATGACAGGGGTCTTCGGCACATTTGGGTGCACGCCGCGATTTCCGGTCGGGACTCTCTTGATGGCTTCAACCACATCCATGCCTTCGACCACCTTGCCAAATACGCAATAGCCCCATCCGTCGTGGCCGGGCGCGTTCAAGGCGGCGTTATCCTTGACGTTGATGAAGAACTGCGCGCCAGCGCTGTGCGGATCGGCGGTACGCGCCATGGCGATGGTTCCCATATCGTTTTTGAGCCCATTTCGCGCTTCGTTTTCGACGGTATGCGAGGCGGGCTTTTGGTTCATGTCTTCATCGAAGCCACCGCCTTGGATCATAAACCCATCCATGACACGGTGGAAGATGGTGCCGGAGTAGTGCCCTGACTCTACATACTTCATGAAATTTTCGACGGTCTTGGGTGCCTTATCCTTGTCGAGTTCGAGTTTAATGTCCCCCGCAGAGGTCTTCATCGAGATCATTACTGTGTTCCTTTCCTGTTTCTGTTCAACTTCATCAATAAGCTCCATCACGGAAGCCTGCTCGGTTGCGCATCCGGCGAGCAATCCCGCCAGCATGGATACCACCACGATACGTCTTTTCATAGCCCCTCCTTAAATGGTCAATGGCTCGACACAGAAAAATATTGGTGTTGGCCGCAGTTGTCGATAAAGTTTGTGGTTCATTTTTGGAGAAGACATGGCGACAGCGAAACAAATCCAACGAGCAATACGCGGACCGTTCGAAACGGCGGGCTTCAAGCTATTGCAGATAATCATCCCCCTACTCCCGCGTTGCGCGGTGGTGGGGCTTTCGAGACTGGCGGGGCGTCTGGCCTGGCTGTTGCCGCTGCGCGAAAAGCGGATCGGGATGACAAACCTCGATGCGGTCTTCGGCGACACCAAAACCGCCGCCGAGAAACGCTCCATACTCACGAGCTCGTTCGCAACCTTCTGCCTCACCATGCTGGATGTGTTCTGGTTTTCGAAAAACCCGGAAAAGCGCATCCGGAAGCATGTTGAAACCGCTCCGGATTTCGCGCCGTTTTTCCAACAAAAGGCATACATCTTCATCACGGCCCATTTTGGAAGCTGGGAGGTGATGGCCCAGACCCTCGCCCTGCGCGGTGCGGATCTGGCCAGCATTGCCGCAACGGTGAAAAACCCGCATGTCGACGACCTCCTCCGCCGCTTGCGCGAAAAGAGCGGGCAAACCATCATCCCGCAAAAGGGCGCACTGCGCACCCTGATTGCACGCCTGCGCAAGAAGGGCACGGTGGGCTTTGTACTCGACCAAAACACAGACCAACGCGAGGGAGGGATCCTGGTCGATTTCCTAGGTTTTCCAATGTCCGTCTCCTCGGCGCCCGCCGCCTTGGCCTACCGCACCGGTACCGAAATGTTTTTCGGGTTCTGCATGCCACAACAAGACGGGAAATACCGGCTTTATTCCCCGGGAACCCTTCAGCCACCGGCTTTCGACAAAGAGCAGGATGCGGATCAGGTTGCCTTCGAACTCACCCAAAAGATCCAAGATATTGTTTCGAAAGAAATCCGCGAACATCCCGAATACTGGCTTTGGGCATACAAGCACTGGCGGCGCTCCCCAGGAGAAACCTACCCTTCCAACTATCCCGACTACTAAAAAACTTGGACTTGCCCGTCGCAATGTCTATGGTTTTTTGGATTTCCACTAGGATCGAAAGCCATGTCGAAGACCAATCGCATCAAGGAGCAGATTCGTTTCTGCATCAAAGGGGAACTCTGGGGGAAACTCCCGGCGTTTTTCGAGAAATTGCATCCAGCCGACATTGCCGAAATCATCAACCATGCCCCGGCCAGTTCCCACAATATCCTCTTCGACCTGCTTGACGACGAAATCAAACCCGATGTCCTGGCCGAACTCGACGACCCGACCGAAGCCGATATTCTTGAAGAGCTGAGCGACGAGGAGCTGTCCGACATTGTCGAGGAAATGGCGCCGGACGATGCCGCCGACGTGCTCGGGGAACTTGAGGACGAACGCAGCGAAGATATTCTCGAACTCATGGAGGACGAAGAGTCCGACGAAGTCCGCGAACTCCTCCAATACGACGAAGACACCGCCGGCGGCATTATGACCTCCGACTTCGTGGCGGTTCGCGCAACCATGACCGCCGCCGAAGCCCTCGAATATATCAGCACGCTCGAACTCGAAGAGCCGGTCTACTCCGTCTATGCAATCGATACGAACGGACGATTAACCGGCTCGATCCAACTTTGGGAACTCCTTAAAAAAACCAATCGCGACATGCCCCTCGAAGAGCTGGTCGACCATGAAACCCTCTCCGTCCACACCGATACCGACCAGGAAGAGGTGGCACGGATCGCTTCGAAATACGACCTCAGCTCGCTACCGGTTCTAGACGCGCAAGACCAGCTTGTCGGTCGCGTAACGGTGGACGACATCATGGACGTCATCGAGGAAGAAGCCTCGGAAGACATCTTCAAGCTCGCCGGTTCAAGCGACTCCGAACTCGAAGACACCTCTCCCCTGCAGGCCTGCAAGGCCCGCTTGCCCTGGCTGCTCATCACCCTCCTCACCGGCTTCGTAAGCAGCCTGATCCTAAAGAGTTTCATGAACCATTTGGGCATGGCGGAGATTATTGCGCTTAGTTTCTTCGTTCCGATCATCATGGCCATGGGCGGCAATACCGGAATCCAATCTTCCACCCTGATTATCCGCGGCATCGCACTCGGCGCAAGCCACAGCCAGCGCATCACCAAAATTCTGACCCACGAAATCATTGCCGGAGCCATCATGGGCATCATCTGCGGAACCACCATCGGCCTGTGGGCGCATTATATCATTTCCGGCAGCACCGTTCTTCCTGCCATTGCCCCCACCTACCTTGCACTCACCGTCGGCATCGCCCTCTTTAGCGCGATGGCCTTCGCGGCGGTCTTCGGGGCGCTGGTTCCGGTGTTGCTTGACCGGATCAAGATCGACCCCGCCGTGGCATCCGGCCCATTTGTTACCGCATCGAACGATATTTTTGCATTGCTGATCTACTACGGTGTAACCTTGGTGATGATCGGTGCCGCCCACCTGGCCTAAACTGTGATCATCAAAGCCACCGCAATCCCGCTTGCCTACTATCCCTATTCGAGTACATCGCGCATTGTGCATTGGCTCACGCGCCACCACGGAAAGGTATCGACCCTGCTCAAAAGCGCCCTGCGGCCCAAAAGCCCATTCCTTGGAGAATACGAACTCTTCGGCACGAGCGAACTGCTCTACTTCGCAAAACGCCCCCACGCCCTGCATACCGCAAAGGAATGCGCCATGCTCCATCCGCGCAACACCTTCCGCACCGACTGGCGCGCCATGCAAGCCGCATCCTATCTCTCCGCCCTCTTCAGCCAAACCACCCCCGACGAAGCCCCCCACCCCGGCCTCTTCGAATTCTTCGAGGAGCTGCTCGACCTCGCAGAGGAGTACGGCAGGTTCCCCCAGTTCATCCACTGGGCGGAGCTGCGGTTTTGCGACTACCACGGCCACGCCCCCAACCTTGGAAGCTGCACCCTGTGCAACGCAACCGGCCCGCTCGCCTTTTCAGCCACCGCAGGAGGTGTCGTCTGCATCCCCTGCTCCAAGAAAACAAAGCTTCCGATCCTTGCCTGTCCGCCCGACGTGCTCGCCATCCTGCGCGCATGGCAAAAGGCCGACCACCCGCAACTCGCCGTAAAGACCGGAATATCGGCAAAACAGAAACTCCATCTCTCCGTCATTGCGGGATCCTTCATGCAGCACCACTTCAACCTCAACCCGAGCCACCGCGATGCAATCCGGAGCGGGATGGAATATTCATAACAACATTGTTGAAACCCATTCTAAATATGGCCGAAATACTGATCGGGATTGCAGATGTGTTTCACGATGCTATCGTGTGCGGATCTTTTAATGTTTAAGGGGAAAATGGGGCGTACAAGGCTATGTTAAGCGAATTTCTGGTGATTACAATCGGGGCGATTTTGGTGAACAACTTCGTGTTGTCGAAGTTTCTTGGAATCTGTCCATTTCTCGGAGTTTCAAAGAAACTGGATACGGCATTGGGGATGTCGGGCGCGGTGGTGTTTGTGATGACGCTGGCATCGCTGGTCAGCTCGCTGATCAACAAGTTCCTGCTGGTTCCGATGAAGCTCGAATACCTCCAAACGCTGGTGTTCATCGTGGTGATCGCCTCGCTGGTGCAGCTGGTGGAGATCATATTGCAAAAGCTCAGCACCAAGCTCTACGACAGCCTCGGCATCTTCCTGCCGCTCATCACCACAAACTGCGCCGTGCTCGGTTGCGTGGTGCTCAACGCCAAGGCCGCGCCGGAGGCGATCCAGTCGACTTGGTACGGCGCAACGATCTATGGTTTTTGCTCGGCCATCGGGTTTGCCCTCGCCCTGATCCTCTTTTCGAGCCTGCGCGAAAAACTCGATCTGGCCAATGTGCCAAAAGCCTTCGAGGGCACGGCGATTTCACTGGTAACGGCGGGCATTCTCGCCATGGCCTTCCTCGGTTTTTCTGGACTAGTTTAAGGATTTTAAAATGAATGTTGCATTAATCGCGATCATGGTGGTCGGAGGGATCGGTGCGGTTTTGGGCATCATTATTGGCGTGATGGCCAAAATGTTCGCCGTCGAGGTCGACGAGCGGATCGAGGGCGTTGAAGAACGTTTGCCGGGCGCGAATTGCGGCGGCTGCGGGTTTGCCGGTTGCGCGGATTTTGCCAAGGCCGTTGTGGAGGAAAGGGCCAAGCCTAGCGAATGCCCTGTTGCCGCAGCGGAGGATGTTTCCAACATTGCCGACTATCTCGGTATCACTGCCGACGAGAAGGAAAAGAAAGTGGCACTCGTCCGTTGCGCCGGCGACTGCGCCAACACGGTGCGTTCACTCTACAACGGCGTCCGCGATTGCCGTTCGGCCGTTCTGGTGGCCGGGGGCGCAAAGGGGTGCGACTATGGCTGCCTCGGATTTGGAAGCTGTGCGGACGCCTGCCCGTTTGGAGCCATCGAAATCCGCGACGGGCTGGCCGTGGTGCATCCCGACCTCTGCGTCGGCTGCGAAAACTGCGTGGCTGCCTGCCCGAAGGATTTGATTATCATGGTGCCTGCTGCGGTGGATGTGCATGTCTACTGCAACTCGCCGGAAAAAGGCGCCGCCAAGCGCCAAGTTTGCAAAACCTCCTGCATTGCCTGCCGCAAGTGCGTGAAGGCTTCCGGGGAGGAGGATCACATGCTCGTGGATGGCTTCCTGATCCGCACCAACTATGAAAACCCGCCGCAACCCGACTTGGTTAAAGCCTCCGCATGCCCGACCACGGCGTTGCGCCTGGCCTCGCAACATGCCGCCGGCGCGTATGAAGGAGTTTCGAAATGAGCGATAAACCCAGAAAATTCAAGGGGGGCGTGCACCCGAACGACAGCAAGACCCTTTCGGCATCCAAGCCCATCCAAGACGCGCCGTTGCTCGACACCTACAAGGTCATCATGCATCAGAACATCGGTGCGCCGCCCGAGCTCGTCGTCAAAAAAGGCGACACCGTCAAGAAGGGCGATCTGCTCGCCAAAGCCGGGGGGTTCGTTTCCGTGCCGCTGCACGCACCCACCAGCGGAACGATCAAGGCGATCGACAAATGCCCCGGCCCGACCGGCATGGCCGTGCCCGCCATCGAAATCACCGCCGATGGCGAAGACGAATGGGGAGCCCCGTTCGTACCTATCGCCGACTGGAAAAACTGCGACCCCGCCGTGCTTAAGCAGCGGGTTTGGGACGCTGGAATCGTTGGAATGGGCGGTGCGGGCTTTCCTGCGCATGTCAAACTCTCGCCCCCCGAGGACAAAACGATTGATACCCTCATCCTTAATGGGGCCGAGTGCGAGCCCTACCTCACCGCCGACCATCGCCTGATGCAGGAACAGGCCGAGAATGTGGCATGCGGCGCGGCGATTATTGCCCGCATCCTTGGGCTTGAAACCGCCGTGATCGGCGTCGAGGAAAACAAGCCCGACGCCATTGCCCAGCTAAAGAAGGTCGCCGGGAAATACAACGTCACGGTGCAGGCCCTTCCCGTCAACTATCCGCAAGGAGCCGAGAAGCAATTGATCTATGCAATCACGGGCCGCGAGGTTCCGATCGGCAAACTGCCGATGGATGTCCACTGCGTGGTTCAGAACGTCGCCTCTGCCGTGGCGATCGCCGAGGCCATCGTCAAAGGCCGCCCGTCGATCGATCGGATCACCACGGTGACCGGCAAGCCGGTCGTGAACCCCGGTAACTGGCGATTCCGCATAGGGACTCCGGTTGAAAAGGCGCTGGAACTCGTCGGCGGTGTGAATACGCAACCTGCCAAGCTATTGCTCGGTGGGCCGATGATGGGCATTGCGCAGAAGTCGCTGGGCGTGACCGTGATGAAGAACACCTCCGGCATTCTGTTGATTGCCGCCGACGAGGTTTCGCTCTACACCTCCGAGCCGTGCATCCGCTGCGGGCGCTGCGTGGAGGTTTGCCCCATGAGCATCCTGCCGGCCACCATCAGCCAGGCGGTCGAAAACAAGCGCTTCGACTGGGCCGAGGAACTCAATGTGATGGCCTGCATCGAATGCGGGTCGTGCAGTTACGTCTGCCCGTCGCACCGCCCGCTCAACCAGCACTTCAAGCGCGGCAAGATCGAAATCCAAGCCCAACTTAGAAAGAAGAAATAGAGAGCCGGATTATGTCAGAAACAGAAACAACACCTACTATACAAATGCCGGATCCCGCCCGGCTCGTGGTCAGCAACTCGCCGCACATCCGGGACAACCAGAGCATCAACAAAATCATGTTCACCGTGGTGCTGGCCATGCTGCCCGCCTGCTTGGCTGGAGTCTGGTTCTTTGGATTCGCCGCGCTCAAGGTGCTGCTGCTCACCACGGTCTCCTGCGTGGTGATCGAAGAGGGCTGGAACAAGCTCATGAAGCGTGCGTCCACGTGGAAAGACGGCAGTGCCATCCTCACCGGCATCCTGCTCGGCATGAACCTCAATGCAGGCGTGCCGTGGTGGGTTTGTGTGATTGGCGGAGCGTTGGCCATCATTCTCGGCAAGCAGCTCTTCGGCGGGTTGGGCTACAACCCGTTCAACCCCGCGCTCGTTGCACGCGTCGGCTTGTTGATCGGCTTCCCGGCCATCATGACCACATGGAACACGACCCGAGGCGCGGATGTGATAACTGCCGCCACGCCGCTGGGCATGGATCCGGGAACGGCCTCGCTTGGTGGCCTTCTCTCCGGCAACGTCGGCGGCTGCCTCGGCGAAACCTCCGCGATTGCGCTGCTCGTTGGCGGTGCCATCCTACTCTTCTTCAAGCTGATCAAATGGCAGGTGCCAGTCGCGTTCATCGGCAGTGTTTTTGCGATTACCGGCGTGGCGCATTTGATCAGCCCCGAAACCACCCATTCGCCCATCTTCCACGTCCTCTCCGGTGGATTGCTGCTCGGAGCCTTCTTCATGGCAACCGACATGGTCACCTCGCCGATGACCAAAAAGGGCGCCTTAATTTTTGGTCTCGGCTGCGGCATCATGACCAGCGCCATCCGCCTGTGGGGCAGCTATCCCGAAGGGGTCAGTTTTTCCATCCTGTTCATGAACGCGCTAACGCCGCTCATCGACCGCTCAACAATCAGCAAACCATTTGGCTATAGCGCACCGGAAAAAGGAGACTCGGAATGACCCAGCAGAAAATAAATGTTCCAAAACTTGGGATTTTCCTCGGGGCCATCGCAGCGGTTGCCGCTGGCTTGCTGTCGTTCGTCTCGATCTCCACCGAAGCCGCCATCAAAGTGAACCTGCAGAAAAAAACCGATGCCGCATTGGAGCAGGTGCTGCCGGCATTCGACAAGGTCGAATCGGTGACCCTTCGTTCCGAGCTGGACTGGCCGGTCAAGTACTACATTGCAAAGAAGGGTGGCGAAGTCGTTGGCTATGCCGGCGAGGTCATTACCCCCGAAGGATTTTCCGGCGACGTCACCGTCATGGCTGGACTGGAACTCGATGGTGCCGTCCGCACCGTCATCGTGACGGCCAACACCGAAACACCCGGCCTCGGAACCGCCATCACCGACCGCAAGGTGCAGAAAACCATCGTCGACCTTTTCAAGGGCGGCGAGGCGTCCACCGGCCTCGCGCCCAATGTCTATCTCGACTGGTACACCAGCAAAAAGGCGGGAGCCAGCCGCTGGCCGATCATCAAGGATGGCGAAAAAATAAACGGCAAGACCGGAGCCACCATCACCAGCGCAGCCATCGGCGGCGCGGTGCATGCGATTAGCAAAACCGCCATTGATAATTTGGATGAACTGAGGAGTTCAACAGAATGATTTTCGCGAATGGCTGATTATGAATCATTCTGTTTTTAATTATTCTGTTTAATAAAAAAGGGGTTATGGAGAAATGAGTGCAATGAAGGAATTCAACAAGGGGCTTTGGAAAGAGAACCCGGTGTTGGTGCTGCTGCTCGGCATGTGCCCGACGCTGGCAGTGACGTCGAGCGCCACGAACGGCCTCGGCATGGGCGTGGCGACCATGTTCGTGCTCATGGGCAGCAATATCGTCATTTCCGCCATGCGCAAGATTGTACCTAAAAAGATCCGTATTCCGGTTTATATCGTGGTGATCGCCACCTTTGTGACGGTGGTCGACCTGCTGATGCAGGCGTATGCCCCGACCGCGCTCTACGACGCGTTGGGCATCTTCATTCCGCTCATCGTGGTCAACTGCATCGTGCTGGGCCGCGCCGAAGCCTTTGCCTCCAAGAACGGCGTCGGCAAGTCGATCCTCGATGCGATTGGCATGGGGCTGGGCTTCACGCTGGCACTGGTGGCACTGGGCGGAGTGCGCGAATTTTTGGCCAGCGGATCGCTGTTTGAAATCAAATTGATCCCCGGCTGGACGACCGACTTCATGCTCATGACCTCCGCACCCGGCGCATTCATCATCCTCGGCCTCTTCCTAGCTGGCATGAACGCCATGAACATGCGCAAGGCGCGCCTCGCGGGAAAATCCTACAAGTCCGCCAGCCTCGATTGCAGCAGCTGCAACATTTGCGACATGGGCGGGAAATAGAGAAAATAAGGTTCTTCTGGGTTTTTTATGATGGAGCGACTTCTCGAGGTTGATGAGAGAGCTTATACGAAATTAACCTAATTAGTATTGAAATGATTGAGCGGTTGACCTAGTATTCG
>CBDVCB010000013.1:0-43136 GCA_965372395.1 uncultured bacterium | reverse complement strand
AGCGATGCCGCGAGCCGCCGCCAGCGCGCGGGCACCTTGCTGGGACAGGGTCTCCTTTTCCTGGTGTCATCGCTCTCCATGTTTGCGGTGCTCTTCATCTTCTATTTCATCCTCAAGGACGCGATCCCGTTCTTTAAGCTGGAGGGCTTCAAGGAATTCTTCACGAGCACGCGCTGGTATCCCTCCGGCGAACCCGCCGAATTCGGCGCGCTGCCGATTTTCATGGGTACGGGACTCATTACCCTCGGCGCGGTGCTGGTGGCGGTTCCGCTGGGCATCGCGGCGGCGGTCTGCCTGAGCGATCTCCTCCCCTTCAACGTCCGGCAAATTGTCAAACCCGTCATTGAAGTTCTGGCCGCAATCCCCTCGGTCGCCTACGGCTTCTTTGCGCTGGTGGTCTTCGCGCCGCTATTGCAAAACCACGGCGGTGCCATCCTTGCGGCAGGAACATGGATGATTCTCGGCCCGATCTTTGCACTGCTGGTTGTGGTGCTCGGCGATTTGATGGGCGGGAAATTAAAAACCAAATGGAGCAGAGTGGCCGTTTTTTCAATCCTTGGAACGCTGGCTTTCCTCTTCATCCATCGCCTCTCCTCCCATCTGGCTGGCGTGGAAATCAGCAGCGGCACCAACGCGCTGAACGTGGCGGTCATTCTCGGCATCATGGCGCTCCCCACCATCGTCAGCGTCTCGGAAGATGCCCTGCAAGCCGCAGGCCGCGAGCTGCGCGAAGGCTCCTACGCCCTCGGGGCCACCCGCGCCGAGACCCTCATCAAGACCATTATCCCCGCCTCGATCAGCGGCATCCTTGCCGCCGTTATTCTCGGCGTGATGCGCGCCATCGGCGAGACGATGGTGGTTTGGATGGCGTCGGGCAATGCGGCGCGCGTTCCCGAGCCGTGGTACAACATGCTCCAACCCATCCGCACCCTCACCGCCACCATCGCGGGCGACATGGGCGAAGCCGACCACATCACCGGCTCCTCGCGCTTCCACGTCCTGTTTGCCATGGCGTTCTGCCTGCTCGCCTTCTCGTTCATCATGAACCTCGCCAGCGAGCTCGTCGTCAAGCGTTCGCGCAAAAAGCTCGGAAAATAAACCATGCGTTTGGAAACCCGAAAACTTCTGGATAAAGCCTTTTCCGGCCTCGGCCTGATTGCGATTGCCGTGATGGGTGTGGCCCTGATGCTGATTCTGTCGCCGATCGCCTGGCGCGGGTCGAAGGCTTTCGTTTTCAAGGGGACGATCGAGCACCGCCGGGTGATGCTGGAGCAGTTCCAGCGCGGCAACCCCGATCGATTTACCGCAGAGATGGAAAACGCCAGGGCGGCGCGTGCACCCGTCTACGAAATACTGGGGGATTTCGAAGCGGAAATGAAGGAGATGGACCGCGCCAAGCGCCGCAACTACAAATCCGCCTTCAAGGAGCTGGAAAAAAGCCTCAAGGTCTTGCTGGGACCAAGGCCGGGCGAACGCATGCCGGTGCTGCTGCGCCAGCAGTATGGGCAAACGCGATGGGATCGCGCGCTGGTCAAACTGCACGAAACACTCTATTCGGAGGAGTGGAACTATTCCAACCCCGACGCCATGGGCATGCGGGTTGAAACGCCGCGCGTCGAGCAATTCCGCGGTACCCGTCTCGAACCGCTTTTTCAATATCTGGAAGAACATATCGGCGACATGATGCGCCCTAAAACCACATTCTATTGGCAGTTCATTACCGACAAATCGAAAGACTCGCACATCTTCGGCGGCATCTGGCCGGAAGTGCTCGGTACCCTCTACCTGACGCTTGGCGCGATGCTTTTTGCCGTTCCCATGGGTGTGATCGCCGCCATCTACCTCTGCGAATATGCCAAGGAAGGCCGCGTGATCAGCTTCCTGCGCATCTGCATCAGCACGCTCGCCGGCGTACCCAGCATTGTCTTCGGCCTGTTTGGCCTGGCCTTTTTCCTGAACACCATCCACGTGTCCGACTCCAAGAGCGTACTGGCCGGTTCACTCACCCTTTCCCTTTTGATCCTGCCAACGATCATCCGCTCGTCGGAAGAAGCGATCCTCGCCGTTCCGCGCACCTACAAGGAAGCGGCGCTCGGACTGGGCGCGGGACGCTGGCATACCATTCTGACCGTGATCCTGCCCGCCTCGCTGCCGGGCATTTTAACGGGAGTCGTGATCAGCATGGGCCGGGCGGCAGGCGAAACCGCGCCCATCATCTTTACGGCAGCCGTCAGCGTCGGCGCGCCGCTCAAGCTATGGGAAACCCTGAACCAGCCGACGCCCGCCCTGCCCTGGAACATCTACAACCTGTGCACCGAACACGAAGCGGTGGATGAAATCCGGCACGTGCAATACGGCATGGTGCTTTCCCTGGTGGCCATTGTGCTGCTGCTGAACCTGTTCGCCATCCTGATGCGCGCACGCATTGCAAAGAAGTTGAGAGGCTGATATGAGTGAAGGAATTAAATTGAAGAAAATCGATCGATTTGCGGAGCATACCGACTCGGCAGATCCCTCCGAAACCCATCTGGAGGCCAAGGATTTTTCGCTTTTCTATGGTGACTTCGAAGCCGTCCGGAAAGTCAGCATGCAAATTCCCAAGCGGAAAGTCACCGCCATGATCGGACCGAGCGGCTGCGGCAAGAGCACCCTGTTGCGCTCCATCAACCGGATGAACGACCTCATCCCCTCCACACATGCCTCTGGGGAAATGGTTTTCGACGGGCACAACATCTACAGCAGGAATATCGATGTGGTCACCCTGCGCGCCCGCGTCGGCATGGTGTTCCAGAAGCCCAACGTCTTTCCAAAGACCATTTTCGACAACGTCGCCTACGGCCCGCGTCTGCAAGGCATCAAGAACAAGCAGGAGCTGAACGACATGGTCGAGCAAAGCCTGCGCAAGGCCGCCATCTGGGAGGAGGTGAAAGACCGTCTCGCCGCCAACGCCCTCGGCATGTCGGGCGGGCAGCAGCAGCGGTTGTGCATCGCCCGAGCGCTGGCGATCAAACCGGAGATCCTGCTGATGGACGAGCCGACCTCCGCGCTCGACCCGAAGGCCACCGCCAAGATCGAGGACCTCATCGGCGAGCTGCGGAAAAACTACACCATCGTGATCGTGACCCACAACATGCAGCAGGCCGCACGCGTTTCCGACCTTACGGCTTTCATGTACGAAGGTGTGCTTGTAGAGTTTGGCAAGACCAAGCAGTTGTTCACCAACCCGGAAAACCCGCAGACGGAAAACTATATTACAGGACGGTTTGGCTAGTTTGGAATTTAGAAATTGGGAATTAGATATTCCGCCGAAGGAGAGAACCATGGCAAAACATCTGGAAAAAGAACTCGAACGGCTTAAGAAGCTGATCTACTCACTCAGCGCGCGCGTCGTTGAAAGCCTTGAGCTATCGGTCAAATCGTTTCAGGAAAACGATATCGAACTGGCGCAACAAGTCATCGGCAACGATAGGCTCATCGATGGGCTTGAGGTGGAAGTGGAGGAGGAATGCCTGAAGGCGCTCGCCCTCTACCAACCCGTTGCCATCGACCTGCGCTTCATTATTGCCGTCATGAAGATGACCAACGATCTCGAACGCATCGGCGATTTGGCCGCCGACATTGCAAAGAACGGCGTCGCGATCCACCAGGCCGCCAAGCCCAAGATCCCGCTCGACCTGCACCAGATGACCTACCTCGTGAAAACCATCGTTCGCAAGAGCCTCGATGCCCTTGTCGAGATCGATCCCTACCTCGCCCGCGAGGTCATCAAGGACGACGAGGGCATCAATGCCATGAAAGCCGAGATGAAGGATGAAATCATTGCCGCACTCAAACAAGAACCGGAGCATGCGGAATCACTCATCACCCTGCTGGCCGTCACCCATCGCCTCGAGCGCATCGGCGACCACGCCACCAACATTGCCGAAGACGTCATCTACATGGTCGAAGCCGAGATCGTCCGCCACCAATGCACATTGCGGTAGGACGTGGCCGACCCGGCAGGCTCTCGGCGGATGCCGCCGCATGGGTTGTGCGTATTGTGAAGATCGCCGAACAGGCCAAGGCGGTTCCGTTGACTCCCGGCACAACGCGGCTCAATGGCGTTTTGGCGGTGGTCGAACCGTTCAACGAGGTTACGGGCCTTGCCTTTCGCTAGAAAGCTCGCGGATGGTGCTGTAGGGGAAGAAGCCGGTGTTGTGGCCGTCGGACCAGTCGACGGTGACGGCATAGTTTCCGATGATACCGACCTTTTCGGCGTGGATGTCTGTCGGGATGGCTTTGGGATCGAGCAGCGGCGCGCGCGTCATTTCGTCGATGCACAAGGCGCAGGAGCAGGCCGCCCGCAGGTCAACGTTTGAAACCTTGGCGGTTTCGCCGGTATCGGCCCAAGTAAGCGTGATGGTTTCCGCATCAAAATCCACCTGCGGACGGCTCGGTTTTTCGAGGGTCTTCTTGCCGAGTGCGCGGATGACAATATCGGTGGTTTGGTTGGCGATGTCGCTGCCGGCCAAGGCCTCCAACGAGCCGCTCAAGCTTCCCGTGATCGGAATCTCCGCCAGCGTTTCCAAGCCGAAGCGCTCTTCGAGGGTCTTGCCGCCCGCCTCGCCAAAAACCATGTGCTTCTTGTCGCAGCCATCGCAGATGAAATAGGCCATGTTTTCGATCACGCCCAGAACGGGTACGTTCACCTTGTCGAACATCATGATGCCTTTGCGCACGTCGGTCAGCGAAAGCTGGTGCGGCGTGGTGACGATGACCGAGGCGTCGATCTGCACCGATTGCGAAATCGTCAGTTGGATGTCGCCCGTTCCGGGAGGCATGTCGATGATCAGGTAGTCCAACTCGCCCCACGCCACGTTGTGCAACAATTGCTGCATGTATTGCGCAACCATCGGGCCCCGCAGCACGGCGGGGCCGTCGCCGGCCAGAAAGCCAAAAGACATGAGCTTGATCCCCTCCGCCTCGTTCGGGAGAAACTTTTGATCCGGCGTGGAGCGCACACCCGTTTCGTGGAGGTTGAACAGGGTCGGGATCGACGGTCCATAGATGTCGGCGTCGAGCAGGCCGATCTTTGCTCCGCGCGCACCGAGCGTGCGCGCCAGCAGCGCGGCGACGGTGGACTTGCCCACCCCGCCCTTGCACGAACTGACGGCCAGAATATATTTCACATCCTTGAGACCACTTTCAGCGTCCGTTTTTCGCCCCTCGCGTTTGCGGGCCGTCATCTTCACGAGCACTTTTTCGACGCCCGGGAGATCGCCAACAAGATCAAGTGCCTGCTTCTCAAACACCGGACTCAGTGGGCACGCGGGTGTCGTCAGTTCAATCGTGAACGAAACCGTTGCGCCATCGATCACCATATCCTGCACAAAGCCCAGCGAGACAATGTCGCGCTGGAAGTCGGGGTCGATAATCTTGCTCAGTTCCTTCAGTACATTTTCTTCCGTGATCATGCTTTCCTCTCAAGTGGAGATTAACAGAATAATTAGGACAGAATGATTGCCGCCCATCTGAAGTTATTCTGTCCTAATTATTCTGTTAAATCAGCCCTAACGCCAGCAATGCGGCGGTGGACATGTTTTCGCGAGTCCAGGGTGGATCGAAAACCAGTTCGATATCGGCATCGCTGACGCCATCGGTCTCCTTGACCGCATTATGGATATTTCCGGGAATCCGCTCGGCCTCCGGGCAGTTCGGTGCGGTGAGCGTCATGCGGACATAGACCTTCTTGTCTTCGTCGATATCGAGGTTATAGATCAGTCCGAGGTCGTAGATGTTAATCGGGATCTCTGGGTCGAAGACCATGCGTAGCGACCGAACCACCTGAAGAAACAGGTCGGGGTCGGCATCCTTGAGGAGTTTTCGCTCTTTTTTCTTTTTTCCAAACATGATTTTGATCCGTGATGGGTGAGGCGTGATTTCTGCGGTAAAATTATTCCGTGGTGATTGCGCCCTGCGTGTTTTTCAGCGCGGCATCGAAGGTGTGCCAAGCGAGCGTGGCGCACTTGACGCGGACGGGGAATTCCTTCACGCCGGCCAGCACCTTCAGCTTTCCGAGCGGCACATCGTTCGGATGCGGCTCGTCGTCGGTCAGTGCATGGTGAAAGCTTTCAAATAGCGCAAGGGCTTCCGCTTCCGTCTTTCCCTTCAGCGCCAAGGTCATCATCGAGGCCGATGACGTGCAAATGGCGCAACCGTGGCCATCGAATGAAACATCCTCGACCACGCCATCCTTGAGGTTCAGATAGACATCGATCTGGTCGCCGCACAGAGGGTTGACGCCGTGGGCGAACCCATCGGGATTTTCGATCTTGCGGCAGTTCCGCGGATTTTTATTGTGGTCGAGAATGACCTCTTGGTAGAGCTCGCGTAAATTATCCATTATGAAAACATTCCTATGGTTTTGTGAATGGCTTCCACCAGCACGTCGATTTCTTGCAAGGTATTGTACATCCCGAAGGAAGCGCGCGCGGTGGCCGGAACCTTGAAGCGCTCCATGACGGGTTGCGCGCAGTGATGGCCGGTGCGGATCGCCACGCCCTCGGCATCGAGCATCGTTCCTATGTCGTGCGGATGCACCTGGTCGAGCACGAACGAGATCAGCCCCGCCTTGTGGTCGGCTTCGCCAATTATCCGAAGCCCGTCGATCTGCTTGAGTTCGGACGTGGCATATTCCAACAAGCCGTACTCGTGCGCGGCGATGGCGCCAAGTCCGGTTTTCTGCACATATTCAATGGCCGCACCCAGGCCAACCACGCCGGCAATATTGGGTGTTCCCGCCTCGAACTTGTAGGGCAGCGTGTTGTAGGTCGTGCCCGCGAAGCTGACGGAAAGAATCATGTCGCCACCACCTTGGTAGGGCGGCATGGCATTGAGCAGCTTTTCCTTGCCATAAAGCACGCCGATTCCTGTCGGGCCATAGAGCTTATGCCCGGAAAAGGCGTAGAAATCGCAATCCAAGGCCTGGACATCGACGGGGATGTGCGGCACGGCCTGCGCACCGTCGACCAGCACAGGAACGCCGAGGGCATGTGCGGCTTCGATGATCTCCTCGACCGGATTGACCGTGCCGAGCGCGTTGGATACCTGCGCCACCGACACCAACGCGGTGCGCTCGTTCAGCAGTTCGGCAAAACGATCCATCTCCAGTTCGCCCTTGTCGGAGATCGGCACGACTTTCAGTTTTGCGCCAGTCTGTTCACATACGATCTGCCACGGAACAATATTGGAGTGGTGTTCCATGTGGGTGATCAAAATCTCGTCGCCCTTTTGCAGGCGCGGGCGCGCATAGCTTTGCGCCACGAGGTTGATCGACTCCGTCGTTCCGCTCGTAAACACCACTTCGTGCATGCAGTCGGCATGGATGAACTCGCGCACGGCGGACCGGCCGTTTTCGTAGGCCTTGGTGGCGTCTTGGCTCAACTGGTGCACCCCGCGATGGATGTTGGAGTAGCCCGATTCGTAGAGTTCCTTAACAGCATTGATGACCTGCACCGGATGCTGGCTCGACGCCGCGTTGTCGAGATAGACGAGTGGCTTTCCGTGGATCTTTTCCCCAAGAATGGGGAAATCGCTACGGATCGCGGCGACATCATACTGGTCGGTATTGCTCATATGGAAACCCTTTCGAGCCAATCGTGGACGAGTTCTTCAACATGGGCCTTGGCCGGCTTGCACCTGACTTCGTCGAGGACTTCGTTGGCGAAGGCGAAGGTCAGCATCGCATGCCCTTGCTTTGGATCGATACCTCGCGTTTGCAGATAGTAGAGGGCGGCTTCGTCGAGTTCGCCAACGGTCGCCCCGTGCGTGCACTTTACGTCGTCGGCATAGATTTCGAGCTGGGGTAGCGTGTTTACTTTTGCGCCGCGGCTCAGCAGAAGGTTTTTATTGTTCTGCACCGCATCGGTCTGCTGCGCATCCGGCTGCACGAGGATGCGCCCGCAAAAAACGGCGCGCGCCTTTTCGTCGAGGATGCCTTTGTATAGCTCGTGGCTGTTGCAGTTCGGCACGGCGTGATCCATGAAGAGGTGCGTGTCGAAGTGCTGTTTCCCGTTGAGCAGATAAAGCCCGTTGCAAACCGCCTCGCCCCCCTCTCCCGTCAGCTTGCCGCGAATATCGTTGCGCCCCAGCGCGGAACCGAGCGTGACCGCATGGTTGCTGAAGACCGTGTTTGCGCCAAGCTGCGCCTCCACGGTTTGAAAGTGGAAGGCCGCCGCGCTTTCGCGCTGGATCTTGTAGTGGTCGACTTCGGCGCGATCCGCCGCAAAAACTTCCGTGACGGCATTGGTCCAATAGGTTGTACCGGCGCTGCCCATGTATTCCTCGACCACCGTCACCTTGGAACCGGTGCCTGCGGAAATGAAATTCCGCAAATGGAAGGCCGCACCGTCGACATCGGCCAGATAGACCAAATGGATCGGGGTTTCAAGTTCGACGCCGTCGGCAATTTCAATGAACGCCCCATCGGAAAAATAGGCGGTATTGGCGGCAACAAAGGCGCTCTGTGCGTCAGCCAGCGTCCCTAGCCTTGGATCGACATGATCCATGACCGACCCGATGCGCACCCCGTCCGGCAAGCCGGCAAAGCTGGATTTCTCGCGCGAAAGCTTTCCATTCTCGAAAACCATTACGATTTTCCCCAAAGGCTTGAAATCGATATGGGCAGGTTTCCATTCAGCGGAAAACTCCCGCTGTGCAACCGGCGACACATCGGTAAATCGCCACAACTCTTCCTTGGTGCTCGGGAAGCCGTTCGCCGTAAAGTGGTCGGCGGCCTTTTTGCGTAGTTTCTTCAAATCCATGGCCTAGATTCCCTCTTCGCCAACCCATGAGGCATAGCCTTCGTTTTCGAGTTCAAGCGCCAGCTCCTTGCCTCCGGATTTCACGATTTGGCCATGCACAAGCACATGGACAAAATCCGGGACGATATAGTCGAGCAGGCGCTGGTAGTGCGTGATCACCAGAAAACCGCGATCCGGGCTGCGCAGTGCGTTCACCCCATCGGAGACGATGCGCAACGCGTCGATATCGAGGCCCGAGTCGGTCTCGTCGAGAATGCCGAGTTTCGGCTCCAGCATCGCCATTTGAAAAATTTCGTTGCGCTTTTTCTCACCCCCCGAAAAGCCGGAGTTTACCGCGCGCTCCAGTAGGTCATCACGGATATTCATGACCTTCTTTTTCTTCTCGATGAGATCAAGGAAGTCCATTGCGTCGAGCTGCTCCTCGCCGCGGTATTTGCGCACGGCATTCACCGCGGCCTTTAGGAAATACATGTTGCTGATGCCGGGGATTTCGACCGGGTACTGGAACGCCAGAAACAGGCCTGCGCGGGCGCGCTCGTGCGCTGCGAGGTCGTCGAGATTCTTTCTGTCGAAGAGGATTTCGCCCTGCGTTTTTTCATAGGTTTCGTTGCCGGCCAGCACGTTCGAGAGCGTGCTCTTGCCGGAGCCGTTCGGCCCCATGATCGCATGAATCTCACCGGGGTTGATCGTCAAGTTGATCCCTTTCAGGATTTTGTTTCCAGCCACACTCGCGTGCAGGTCTTTTATTTCAAGTAATGACATTGTTTTCTCCAATTCAAAAATTATCCAACCGATCCTTCCAAACTGATGCCCAAGAGCTTTTGGGCTTCGACCGCAAATTCCATCGGGAGTTCCTTGAATACTTCCTTGCAGAATCCGTTCACAATCAGGCCGACGGCCTCTTCCGTATCCAATCCGCGCTGGTTGCAATAGAAAATCTGGTCTTCGCCAATTTTGGTGGTGGTCGCTTCGTGCTCTACCTGCGCGGTCGGATTGTTGACATCGATGTACGGGAAGGTATGCGCGCCGCACCGGTCGCCGATGAGCATCGAGTCGCACTGCGAAAAGTTGCGTGCGTTCTCGGCGGTTTCGACCACTTTCACCATGCCGCGATAGGTGTTCTGCGCCTTGCCGGCGGAGATGCCTTTGCTGATAATCGTGCTGGTGGTGTTTTTACCGATGTGGATCATCTTGGTTCCGGTGTCGGCCTGCTGCATGTTGTTCGTAACGGCGACGGAATAAAACTCGCCGACGGAGTTGTCGCCCTTGAGGATGCAGCTGGGATATTTCCAGGTGATCGCCGAACCGGTTTCAACCTGTGTCCATGAAATTTTGGAGTTGTCGCCGCGGCAATGGCCGCGCTTGGTGACAAAGTTGTAGATGCCGCCCTTTCCATCCTTGTCGCCGGGATACCAGTTTTGGACGGTCGAATATTTAATCTTCGCATCCTTGTGCGCGATGAGTTCGACGACCGCCGCGTGCAGCTGGTTTTCATCGCGCTGCGGCGCGGTGCAGCCCTCGAGATAGCTGACGGTTGCGCCCTCGTCGGCGATCAGCAGCGTGCGCTCGAACTGTCCGGTGTTGGCGGCGTTGATACGGAAGTAGGTCGAAAGCTCCATCGGACAGCGCACGCCCGGTGGAATGTAGCAGAACGAACCATCGGAAAAAACGGCCGAGTTAAGCGTCGCATAATAGTTGTCCTTGTAGGGAACCACGGTGCCGAGATATTTTTTCACCAGTTCGGGATGTTCTTTCACCGCATCGGAGAAGGAACCGAAAATGATGCCCATCTCTTCGAGTTTGCCTTTGAAGGTCGTCGCTACCGAAACGGAGTCGAATACCGCATCGACGGCAACGACGCCCGCCAGAACTTCCTGCTCGCGCAACGGAATTCCAAGTTTTTCGTAGGTTTCAAGCAGCTCCGGATCGACTTCGTCGAGGCTTTTCGGCATATCGATTTTTTGCTTCGGCGCAGAATAGTAGCTGAGGGCCTGATAGTCGATCGGCGGGAATTCGACCTTCGCCCACGTCGGGGCTTCCAGCGTCGTCCAGTGGTGGTAGGCCTTCACTCGCCATTCGGTGAGCCACTCCGGCTCTTCCTTGCGGCGCGAGATTTCGCGGACAATGTCTTCGCTTAGGCCGGGCGGAAGGCTGTCGGACTCGATGTCGGTGACAAAGCCATATTTGTATTCCTTGTCCGCCAACTCGGCGAAAGATTTTTCGTCTTCAATTTTCATACAAACCCTATATAGTACTATTTAAAAAACCGTTGAATACAGATCATGACGTGATGGAAAGCGGAATTAGCCTTTGGCCATGTCGGCCAGCGACAATTCCTTCAGTGCCCGAACGATGGTGCCATTGACCTTTTGCCAACTGTTGCCTACCTGGCAATTGCGTTCGCAACCGTCAATGCCGGAGCAATCCGTAATGGCAACAGGCCCCTCGACGGCTTCGACGATTTCGGCCGCTGAAATCTGCTTGGCTGGGCGCGACAAGGAATAGCCGCCTTTGCTGCCTTGATGTGATTTGAGAATACCGCCTTGCGTCAAAATCTTGAGCACCTTGCTTACGGTTGGCAACGGAATCTCGATTGCAGCGGAAAGATCCTTGGCATTGTACAGCAAATCCTGTCCCTGATTCGCCATATGCGCCAGCAGGATAAATCCGTAGTCCGTGATTTTAGTGATCCTTAACATATGTCACTTCCTCAAATACCATACCTATTTGGTCTTAATTGATATCACCGTATCAAAAGGTTTCTGGTGCGCAACCCTTTTTTTGAAAATTTAGTGCTATTTCAGGAGTGAAGAGTGAAATGAGAGGCGTGATCATCGGATTTTCACGTGTCAATCGTCACTCTTCACGTTTGGCCTCGTCCCAGAAGACATCCAGTTCTTCGAGCGTGAATTCCTTAAACGCCTTGCCGGTGGCGTGAACCTTTTCTTCCACGCCCTGAAAGCGGCGGACAAACTTTTTGATGTTGTGGTTCAACAGCTCTTCGGGATTGTGCCCAAGAAACCGGCTAACATTGACCACTGAAAAAAGCAAATCGCCCAGTTCGTCGCGGATATCGGGCTCGTGGTCGCGCTGGATCGCCTCTTTGACTTCTTCGATCTCCTCGTGGAGCTTGTCGAACACATCATCGATGTTGTCCCAGTCGAACCCGGCGCGCGCAGCACGTTTCTGGATTTGATGGGCTTTCTGCAGGGCGGGAAGATGCCTTGGAATACCGGAGACAATCGAAGCGGGCGTGTCGCCCTGTTGCTTTTCGGCCTTCTTGATGGCATCCCAGTTTTTCAACACCTCGCCGGAACCCGAAACCTGAACCTCGCCGAAAACATGCGGATGCCGGCGCACCAGCTTGTCGGAAATACCGTTGGCCACATCGTGGAACTCGAAATGGCCGTCTTCGGAGCAAATTTGGCTATGGAATACGACCTGCAACAGCAAATCGCCCAACTCTTCTTCAAGATGGGAAAGGTTGCCGCTTTCGATGGCATCGATCACCTCGTAGGCCTCTTCGATCAAATCGGATTTCAACGACTCGTTGGTCTGCTCCCGGTCCCACGGGCAACCATCCGGCGCCCGCAGTTTTCGCATCACCCCCAACAACCGCTCCATCGCTTCGCCTGATTTTTCCATCTGCTTCTCCTTCCGAACAAAAAAGGCGCCCTCAAACCAGGACGCCTTGCCGGACCTGCAACTTCGCCTACATGCGAAGAGTGAGGTCGAGGATTTGCTGTGGTTTCACATCGGACAGTGAATCCAGCACCATCTTGGCACCGCTGAAATCCTGGTATGCCGTATACTCGTCCGGCACCGCAATGCAGGCTGCACCGGCGGTCAATGCACCTTTGCATGCAATCTGGGAGGAAACAATCGCCACCAGCGTAGCGTCTTCCTTGTCGCATTTCTTGAGCATCTTCAGCCAGCTATCGGCCCTCGGGAAGGATTCCTTAACCTCGTCGGGAATGATCAGCTCAACACCCATTTCGGAGAGACCCAGCTTGTCCATCAATTTTTGAGCCAAGGCTTCGGGAAGCGCGCTGAAGGCCAAGACCGGAATGCCCCGCTTTTGGGTGGCCTTGATGAGCTTCGCCAGCCCGGCGTCCAATTCGGCATCGTTTTCGCAATAGGCGACCACTTCCTTGTCCACAGAAGCAACCGCTTTTTCGATGGCATCGAACTTCTTGCCGGCTTGTTTCAGCACACTGGTGATGGCCGCGCGCGACAACGGCGACATGCCCGAGCGGGCAAACGAGACCGGGGTAAGCTCTACGCCCTTGGTTTTGGCCGCACTCTTCGTGGAGGTAAACTCCACCTGGCGCTTCTTTGCCGCAACATACTCCAGTTCAAAGATCAGGGCATGCGTTGCGCGTGCCGGTGTTTCATCCGTTTTCACATCATCGCTCATAAATCGAATACTCCTTCTTTCCTGCTTCTATTTAAAAAAATGAGGGCGTAGTGTATGGGGCTTGTTCGGTTAGGTCAAGTATAGGATTCCCACCCTAAAAACGGACCAAATCTCCGATGAAAAGGTTTGCAAGGTGATCGTGCGACATGGATGATACTCCGAATTTTAAAGAAACCATGCCCATAGACGGTCGGATTTGACGGAAAACACTATGAAAAAAGCGATTATTGCACTTGAAGACGGCACCTGCTTCGAAGGCCGCGCCTTCGCTGGCTCCGGCGAGTTCTACGGAGAACTGGTGTTCAACACCTCCATGACCGGATATCAGGAGATTCTCACCGATCCCTCCTACCATGGCCAGATTGTCACCATGACCTATCCGCTCATCGGAAACTATGGCATCAACGACGAAGACGTCGAGTCGCGCGGCATCTTTGCCCAAGGCCTCGTGGTCAGCGAATGCTCGCGCATCCATAGCAACTGGCGCGCCACCAAATCGCTCCCCGAATATCTCGAAGAAAACGGGAAAATCGGAGTCGACGACGTCGACACCCGCGCCATCACCCTGCATATCCGCGACAAAGGCGCCATGAAGTGCGTCGTCTCCACCAAGGACCTCGACCGCGACAGCCTCGTCGCCAAAGCCAAGGCCTCCAACGGACTCGTCGGTCGCGACCTCTCCACCGAAGTGACCTGCGCCGAAAAATATATTTGGCCCGAAGGCGGAAAGCCCGCAGCCAGCTATAAAGTCGCTGTCATCGACTGCGGCATCAAACTCAACCAGCTACGCATCCTTGATGACCTCGATTGCGAATGCACCGTCTATCCCAACACGACTGCCGCCGAAGAAATCCTCGCCACCGCCCCCGACGGCATCTTCGTCTCCAACGGCCCCGGCGACCCCGCCGGTGCACCGCAGGTCACCGAACTCGTTGGCAAGCTCATCGAATCAAAAACCCCCATGTTTGGAATCTGCTTTGGGCATCAGATGCTTGGCATCGCGCTCGGCGCCGAAACCTTCAAGCTCAAATTTGGCCATCGCGGCGGCAACCAGCCAATCCAGGATCTGCGCACCACCAAAGTCGAAATCGCCTCGCACAACCACGGCTTCTGCATCGATGCCGGTTCCGTCGATCCCGACGTCGCCGAAGTCACGCACCTCAACCTCAACGACAACACCGTCGCCGGGCTCAAGCACAAGCAGCAGCCGCTCTTCTGCGTGCAATACCACCCCGAAGCCGCCCCCGGCCCCCACGACCCCTTCTACCTCTTCGAGGAATTCATCGACTTAATGAAGGAAAGCAAATAGTCATGCCAACCGTCCTTTTCATCTTTGGGTGGCGCGTATTTTTCTACACGAACGAAACCGGCGAACCCCCACATGTTCACTGCACAAAAGCTGAATGCGATGCAAAGTACTGGCTGGACGTCGACACATACGACATTTCTCCCGCTTATGAGTACAATTTAAAACCAAATGATCGACGCATGATTCGAAAAATTATTTTCAACCATTTTGATTACATCATCAGCGAGTGGCAACGTGTCGAGCGGGAGCGTGAAAATGAAAAAAATCCATGAAGTGGAATCAAAAGGATTGGATGGTGGCATCCTCACGTTAGTTGTGGATAGTTGCACCTACGGGATTGATCTCGCGAACGAATCGAAAAAACTGGGGGAAGCCACTCCCGCTCAGTTAGCGGATTTTATAGTTTCACCATCCGGTTATGGAATCCATTGGCCGCAACTTGATGAAGACCTTGCGATTGATCCTATTATTGGAATCCAGCACGAAGCACCCATCTGGAAGGTAGCCGAAGATTCCCCTGAATATAAAACGAAGAGAACCAGCAACTAGACAGATCACAAATTGTGATCTGTTTGTTTACGCATTACCCGCTACGAATTACGAAAAGAGAGAGACATTATGAACCACCCCGAATGGATTGCCATCCTCGACTACGGCTCGCAGGTCACGCAGCTGATTGCGCGCCGCATCCGCGAACAAAAGGTCTATTGCGAAATCATCCGCTTCGACACGCCTGCGGAAGAACTCAAAGCGCGTGCCCCGAAAGGCATCATCCTTTCCGGCGGACCATGCAGCGTGCCGGACGAGGATGCGCCCAAGTGCGACCCCGCCCTCTTCAACCTCGGCATTCCAATCCTTGGGATCTGCTACGGTATGCAACTCACCGCCCACACCCTCGGCGGCGCGGTCAAACCCGGCCTCAAGCGCGAATACGGCAAGGCCATGATGCACATCACCGACGACAAATCGCCGCTGTTCAAAGGACTCTCCCCCGACCTGCAGGTTTGGATGAGCCATGGCGATAAAGTGGAAACAATGCCGGAAGGATTCGAAGTCGTTGCAAAATCCGACAACTGCCCCTATGCCGCCATCCAGGATCTTGACCGGAACATCTTCGGCCTCCAGTTCCACCCCGAAGTGGTACACACCCCGCAGGGCAAGGAAATGCTCTGGAACTTTGCCTTCAAAATCTGCAAATGCACCGGCGACTGGGCCATGTCCAAATTTGTCGAAGACACCATCAAACAGGTCCGTGAACAGGTTGGCGACGACCACGTGCTGCTCGGCCTCAGCGGAGGTGTAGACTCCTCCGTCGTGGCCGCCCTGCTCCACAAGGCCATCGGCGACCAGCTTCACTGTGTTTATGTCGATAACGGCCTCATGCGCTACCGGGAAACCGAAGAGATCGAAGAACTCTTCGGCAGTGCCTTTGGAATCGATCTTACCGTCGCCCACGAAGGCGATCTCTTCCTCGGCAAGCTTGCGGGCGTTTCCGACCCCGAAAAGAAACGTAAAATCATTGGAGGCACCTTCATTGATGTCTTCGCAGACCGGGCACGTGGCTTCGGCGATCAGGTCAAATTCCTGGCCCAAGGCACGCTCTACCCCGACGTCATCGAAAGCGTCTCCCCGATCGGCGGCCCGTCCGCAACGATCAAGAGCCACCACAATGTCGGCGGGCTTCCCGACGATCTACAGTTCGATCTCGTCGAGCCGTTGCGCGAACTCTTCAAGGACGAAGTCCGGGAGGTCGGACGTGAACTTGGACTGCCGAGCTACGTCGTCGACCGACAGCCCTTCCCCGGCCCCGGTCTCGCCGTGCGCATCATCGGCGACATCACGCCCGAGCGCATCAATGTGCTCCAGCAAGCCGACCTGCGCGTACGCGAAGAAATCATGAAGATGCCCAACCACCTCGACGTATGGCAATACTTCGCCGTTCTCCTCCCCATCCAGACCGTCGGCGTCATGGGCGACGACCGCACCTACGAAAACGTCGTCGCCGTCCGCGCCGTCGAAAGCCGCGACGGGATGACCGCCGACTGGTACAAGCTGCCCTACGAAGTGATGGACGCCATCTCCAACCGGATCATCAACGAAGTCAAAGGGATCAACCGAGTCTGCTACGATATCTCTTCCAAACCGCCAAGCACCATAGAATGGGAATAAATTTCAGGAAATAACTTTAGGAATCCAAAGATGCCGAAACGCGAAGATATTCATCACATTCTAATCATTGGCTCTGGCCCGATCGTGATCGGCCAAGCCTGCGAGTTCGACTATTCCGGAACACAAGCGTGCAAGGCGCTGCGCGAGGAGGGATATAAAGTTTCCCTCATAAACTCCAACCCAGCGACGATCATGACCGACCCCGCCACGGCCGACCGCACCTACATCGAGCCGATCACGCCGGAGGCCGTCGAAAAGATCATCATCAAGGAAAAGCCCGACGCGATTCTTCCAACCCTTGGAGGCCAGACCGCGCTTAACACCGCCATGAAGCTCGTCGAGCAAGGCATCCTCGAAAAACATGGTGTGGAAATGATCGGCGCCACCTACGACGCCATCATGCGCGGCGAAGAACGCGACCTCTTCAAGAAGGTGATGGCGGAAGCGGGCATCGAAACCCTGCGCAGCTACGAAGTACACAATCTCGACGAAGCCAGGAAGGTTGCCGAAACCGAACTCGACTTCCCGATCATCATCCGCCCCTCCTTCACGCTCGGCGGCACCGGTGGCGGCATCGCCAACGACATGGAAGAGCTTATGGTGATCGCCGAAGGCGGCCTCAATGCCAGCCTGACCACCGAAGTCCTGCTCGAAGAATCCGTCTTCGGCTGGAAGGAATTCGAAATGGAAGTGATGCGCGACAAGAACGACAACGCCGTCATTATCTGCGCCATCGAAAACATGGACCCCATGGGCATCCACACCGGCGACTCCATCACCGTTGCACCGGCGCAGACGCTCACCGACCGCGAATACCAGGTCATGCGCGATGCCTCGCTTAAAGTCCTGCGCGTGATCGGCGTCGAAACCGGCGGCTCCAACGTCCAGTTCTGCATCCACCCCGAGACCGGCCGCATGGCCATCATCGAAATGAATCCGCGCGTATCGCGCTCCTCCGCCCTCGCCTCCAAGGCCACCGGCTTCCCGATCGCCAAGCTCGCCGCCAAGCTCGCCGTGGGATATACCCTCGACGAACTGCCCAACGACATCACCAAGGAAACCCCGGCCTGCTTCGAGCCATCCATCGACTATGTCGTTACCAAGCTTCCGCGCTTTACCTTCGAAAAATTCCCGATGGCCGACAACAAGCTCGGCGTCAGCATGAAATCCGTAGGCGAAACGATGGCCATTGGCCGCAACTTCAAGGAGTCCTTGCAAAAGGCGTTCCGTTCTCTGGAAATCGGCGTCGACGGCCTCGACCTCAAGGCCGAAGCCAAGGTCGACGAAAGCAAGCTCGACAACTACCTCCTGACCACCTGCACCGAGCGCACCATCGCCATCAAGATGGCACTCAAGAAAGGCTACACAATCGAAAAAATCCAGAAGATGACCTATCTCGACCCGTGGTTCATCGACCAGATTCTCCAGATCGTGGAAATTGAAGAGCAGATCACCGATGCCACCAAGCTCGATTACGACCTCTTGAAGCATGCTAAGAAAAACGGTTTTTCCGACGAGCAGATCGGCGTCCTGCGCGGCTGCGCCGGAAACGACATCCGCGCACTCCGCAAAGAGCTGGGCATCATCCCTGTCTACAGCCTGGTCGATACCTGCGCCGGCGAGTTCGCGGCCTCCACACCCTACTTCTACTCCTGCTACGGCGACCTCGACGAAACGCGCGAAACCGAAAAGCAAAGCGTCATCGTGCTCGGCTCCGGCCCCAACCGCATCGGCCAGGGCATCGAGTTCGACTATTCCTGCGTCCACACCGTCAAGGCGCTGCGCGAAATGGGCTACGAAGCCATCATGGTCAACTCCAACCCGGAAACCGTTTCAACCGACTACGACACCTCCGACAAGCTCTACTTCGAGCCGCTCACCTTCGAAGACGTAATGAACATCTACGAAGCCGAAAAGCCGCTCGGCATGATTGTCCAGATGGGCGGGCAGACCCCGCTCAACCTCGCCGACCGCCTGCTCGAAGCCGGGGTTCCGATCCTTGGAACGTCCCCCACGAGCATCGCCGCCGCCGAAGACCGCGAACTCTTCCGCCAGTTGCTCGACAAGCTCCAACTCAAACAACCCGAAAGCGGAACGGCCCGGACGCTCGAAGAAGCCGAAGTCATCGCCAAGCGCATCGGCTTCCCCGTCATGATCCGCCCGTCGTTCGTGCTCGGTGGCCGCGCCATGATGGTCGCCTACGAAGAAGAGGAACTCGAACCCTTCGTCAACGCCGCCTTTGCCGCCAGCCCGGATCATCCCGTGCTGATCGACCGCTTCCTTGAACATGCCATCGAAGTCGACATCGATATTATCTGCGACGGAAAAGACGTCTATGTCGGCGGCGTGATGGAACACGTCGAGGAAGCCGGCATCCACTCCGGCGACTCCGCCTGCTCCATTCCGCCCTACACCCTCTCCGACGATATTGTCGAGCGCATCAAAACCGCCTGTACCGCCATGGCGCTGGAGCTGAACGTGAAAGGGCTGATGAACACGCAGATCGCGGTAAAGGACGACGAAATCTACATCATCGAAGTCAACCCGCGCGCCTCGCGCACCGTCCCCTATGTCTCCAAAGCCACAAACGTGCCGCTGGCCAATATCGCCACGCAGGTTGCCATGGGCAAGACCCTCGACGAGCTTGGACTCGTTGGCTTCGAACCCAAGATTGAATGGTTCGCCATCAAAGAGGCCGTCTTCCCCTTCAACCGCTTTGCCGGCGTCGACCCGATTCTCGGGCCGGAAATGAAATCCACCGGCGAAGTCATGGGCATCGATAAAACCTTCGAACTCGCCTTCTGGAAAGCCGAAATCGCCGCCGGGCAGGTGCTGCCCACCGAGGGTGCCGTCTTCCTCAGCGCCAAGGATCGCGACAAGGATTGGATCGTCGAAATCGCCAAGGAATTCAACGATCTAGGCTTTAAGCTCGTCGCCACCGAAGGCACCGCGCAGGCCCTGCACAACGCCGGCCTCGAAGTGCTGCTCACCCACAAGCTCGCCGACGATGGAACGAACGTCATCGACCTCATGAAAGAGAGCGGTGTTCAACTGCTAGTTAACACGCCTAGCGGCCCCGTCGCCCGCATCGACGAAATCAAGATCCGCTCCGAAGCCATCCTCCGCGGCCTCCCCATCGTTACCACCGAATCCGGTGCCAAAGCCACCGTCCAAGCCATCCGCTACATCAAAGAAAACGACTGGGACGTCAAGCCGATCCAAGAATACCATGCTTAACGAGGATTGACCCTGTGCCCACCTTCGCGCTGCGGGACGTGCGAGCGAGGCGATGTCGCGTCTGCGTTTCCCCGCTATTTGGCCAAGAACCTTTTTTGCGCGAAGAATGAACGCCGTGAAGGGAAGGTCGTCGAAATGGACGAACTTGCGAGTAGGCAGATGGTTTTTTTCTCCTTCCATCTACCGAACGGCGGCCTATGGGCCGTCTTTTTTCATGCCCGCTTTTTTATCGTCCGGAACGTTATGCCGCCCGGTGGTTCTTGAAGCAGATGCGGGAAATCCAGTCCATGAATTCCTCTTCTCCGGTGAACATCTCGATTTCAACCCGCATGAACCAGATCGGGATGTCCAGACGATCGATGAAAGGAAAGCGCACGGCATCTTTTTCGGTGGTCAGGATGGCCTCCGCACCCGATCTAATGCTCTGGTTGATGGTGTTGATGATTTCCTGCTGGCTAAAGCGGTGATGGTCGGCAAAACGTTGCGTGTGGACAATTTCCGCGCCAAAGTCGCGCAGTGCATTTTCAAAACTTTCGGGCACGGCAATACCGGATACGGCGGCGATCCTCATGCCTTTGAGCTTATCGAGATCATACGTGGTGCTGCCAAAGACATTCTTGAGGTATTTGGCGGCGTGGCGGCATTCGGAAATCTCGGCATGGGGGTTCAGCCGACGAAGCTCTTCCTTGAGTTCAGGGGCCCCTCCCCGGTCGCATTTGGTGATGAAAATAAAACCGGCGCGCTTGATGTTGCGGATGGGTTCGCGCAATAGCCCGCGGGGAAGCAAGTGCCCTCCTCCAAACGGATTGGTTTGATCGACCAGCGCGATGTCGAGGCGGTGCCCGAGTTTTAGATATTGGAATCCATCGTCGAGAATGAGCGTGTCGCACCCTAGTTCCTTGATCGCGTATTTCCCGGCCTTCACGCGGTCCTTGTCGACCACGACGGCGACCTCGGGAAGGTTGGAGGCCAGCATGTAGGGTTCGTCGCCGGCGGTATGCGAGTCGAGCAGGAGGCGCTTGCCGTCGGACACGACGCGCGGCGGGGTCTCGATTTTTCCGGTGGTGATGCGCTGCGTCATCTTCTGCAAAAACGGGAGTTCCTTGCTTTTGTAGCCCCGGCTGAGGATGGCGACCTTGCGGCCCTGCTGTTGCAGGTTGCGGGCGAACACCTCCACCACGGGGGTTTTACCGGTGCCGCCCACTGTCAGGTTGCCGACGCTAATCACTTGGCAACCGAGGGTGCTCGGACGGATGATGCGGTGGCGGTAGAGCCAAAGGCGCACCTGCACAATGAGCGTAAAGATCCATGACAGCAGATGCAACGTGCTTCGCAAAAGAGCGGCAATTTTCCCGGTGCGCCGTCCTTCGACCACGGCGAGAAGGTAGGTTTCCAGTTCTTCGATTTTCCGTTTATCAATCATTGCACCCAAAGGGGTTGAAAATAGTTGCAGGACTATACCCCAAGACTTTGTTTCTGCAAGCCGTTAGGGCTTCCATAAAAAAAGCTCCCGGCCGGGAGCTTTTTCATGGCAGCGGGCCGGAACGCTACATGGCACCACTGATATAGGTTTCGAGGTTCCTGATTTTAAAGTCCTTTTCAACGACCAGATATTTAACCACATCGCCAATCGATACAATCCCGCACAAGGCCTTGTCGCGCAGGACAGGGAGATGCCGAATACGCTTGTTGGTCATGAGCTGCATGCAATCATCCAGCGATGTTTCCGGCGTGATGGTGGTAAGGTCGGTCGACATGATATCCTGAACCTTGACGTCGTCGATGTTCTGCCCCTTAAGGATCACCTTGCGGAACACATCCCGCTCGGAAACAATCCCGACCACTTCCCCTCCTTCCGTCACCACGGAGGTTCCCGCGGAAAGCTCCTCCATTTTTTCAATAGCCTCGCAAACGAGTTGATCGGGCTTCACGGTCAACACATCATGTCCCTTTGAATCCAACAAATTAGATACAGCTCCCATTGCGGTCTCCTTATATGAATTAATCTGTCGTTGAAAGGGCATTATATCTGCAAAAGGCAAAACAACAAGCCTGTGTAGCAATTTAAATAGAATCCAAAACCCCGCTACACCAGCATCAGCGTCCGGTCGGCAACCTTTTCACCATCGAGCCAGGTGATCAGGCGCCACGCCCCGCGCTTGTCTTCGACCGGAGCCCAAACCGTATCGCCCAGAAAAAACCGGAAATCGTTGGTTTTCACATAGAGATCGCCATCGAAGGGAGGCGCAATCCCCCCTTCGGAATTCTTGAACGGTGGATGTTCGATCCGGAAAACAATCTTGCTGTTGCGTGCATTGCGGATGCGGAGGATATAGCCAAACTCGACATCCAGCGACGCCTCGACTTCCGTCGTGATTTCCACAAGCCTAGGCAGATCCTTGCTCTCCCGGATCCATCCGTCGTACCTCCCATGGCTATGCATGGAGACCTCTGGTTTTTTCTTCGCCATACTACGCTTTGCGGAACGAACACCGCCCGATTTTCTTATGGGAAAAAATGAGTTCGAAGTCGGTTCGCTCTTCCTCGTCGGACTGGAATGCCTCTATCTCCTCAAAGCGCGCATCCTTTTGGAGCAGCTCGAAGATTTCCTCGAAATAAGGAAGGTGGTCGGTCGCCACATGCAGGCATCCGCCATTCTCCAAGGTTCGATGGAGCGCATCCATGAAAGCGGGATTAAAGAGGCGATAGTCGTGGTGCCGGGCCTTGGGCCAGGGATCCGGGAAAAAGAAATAATAGTTGGCCACATACGCAGCGGGCACCATTTGGCTGATCGCATAATAGCCTTCCATCCGAAACAGCCGAACATTGTCGCGCCCGGCGCGTTCGAAACGCCGGCCGCTGCTGTCAATGCGTATCCGTTGCCGCTCAATCCCCAAAAAATTGGTTTCCGGAAACTTGCCGGACCGTGCCACCAAAAACCGGCCCTTCCCCGATCCGATATCCACCTCCAGCGGGCGTTCGGGATGCGGGAACTCGGCCTTGAAATCGAAAGGATAAATCCAGTTTTCAGGTACAATGCGTAATGTTGTCTTCTTTTTTCTACTCATGGGGTGCACACTGTTCGCGAATTATAAAAACAGGGCAAGTAAATCCTATGGGAATATCCGACAGGGACTATATGCGCAATCCGGCCGAACCTCCCAAACCGGCCAAACCGCGCCCGCACGTCAAAAAAGCGAAGAACAAACCGTCCTTCACCAAGCAACTCCAATTCTGGATTTGGAACCTGAAGAACCGGAAATAACCCCTGCCCCGGCGAGGTTGATGCCGAAAAAAGCGCACGGTCTGGACTCTCGTTTTGGCGATATGACTTGCATAAAAAAAAGGTAGGCAACAAGCCTTGACGGGCACGGGGATGATCGCTACCTTATGCGCTCTTGTTTAATATAAAAGCGGGCGTAGTTCAATGGTAGAACCCTAGCCTTCCAAGCTAGTTACGACAGTTCGAATCTGTTCGCCCGCTCCATTTTCATTAGGGTTAAACCTCACGGTTTAGCCCTTTTTTATTGGTTGAAACGGGAATCCAACCTCTTCCGGCTCTCTGCTAAAGTTCCGTTCCATGATTCATCAAGGCCACATATTCGGAATAGGCAAACAGGCGGTTACGCTGCTTTCCCGTTATTTCAGACACAATCCCCAGCTTTTCCAAGTGCTGCAAACAGCTATTGACCGTTGCGGGGGCAAGATGGGTTTTCCCAGCCAACCATGCCGAGGAGGCAATGGGACGCTCCAACAAGGTACGGTGAACCAAATGGACAGAGGCAGCACCCCGCCCAAGGCCATGAATCTGTTCGGTATCCTTTTCTGATAGCTTCATGAGCTTTTGGGCGGCATCAACCGCTCGCGTTGCCGTATCCGCCACCGCATCGGCAAAAAACTCCAGCCAGACTTCCCAGTTCCCGGTAAACCGGACTTCATCCAGTAGTTCATAATACCGCGCCCGGTGGGTTTTAAAATAAAGACTAAAGTACAGCATCGGGGCTTTAAGCGCCTTTTCGGAGCAGAGTAGCAATGTAATCATCAAACGGCCCAAACGCCCGTTGCCGTCAAGGAAAGGGTGGATCGTTTCAAACTGAACATGCGCCAAGGCCGCCTTGATCAAAACCGAAGTGGGTTCCGGCTTGTCGTGTAGAAACATTTCAAGATCGCCCATACAGCCAAGCACCTCCTCCGGCGGAGGCGGAACAAAGGAGGCATTGCCCGGACGGGTGCCACCAACCCGGTTTTGGCTTTGCCGGAATTCTCCCGGCTGCTTGTCGCTTCCCCGCCCTTTCGACAAAAGCTCCATGTGCATTTCCCGCAGCAGGCGCAAGGAAAGCGGAAAGCCATCTTCCAGCCGTTGAAGGCCATGCGTTAGAGCGGCAACATAGTTGCTCACTTCCTGAACATCATCCAGCGGAACGCCCGGCTGTTCCTCCAGCTCAAAAAGCAACAAGTCGGAAATAGGGGAATAATGGTGCCGGAGGTGGGACTCGAACCCACACAGATTGCTCCGCGGGATTTTGAATCCCGTGCGTCTACCGATTTCGCCACTCCGGCCGGGGTGGAAAGAGGTGGAAGATACCAAACCAGTTAGGTTTGGCAACTGCTTTTCAAAAGAATGCCGAGCTTGTTCGCTTTTCGCTCATTCAGCTTCGGTGCGCGTGTCGGCGGGGTCTTGGCCCCCGCCCTGTAGGCGTAGCCGCGATCCATGATCGCGGAGCGTGGCCAAAAAAGGTTCGAACCGCGCAATCCAGAGCCAGACCGGCCCACTAAAACCCACGAAACCCCATAAAAATGGGCGCGTATTTTCTCGCCGGATCAATACTTCGTAAATTATGGATTCGCGCCTGTCGGAAATTATTTTAGATTTGCCCAGCGCGCAACCTCTCTCCCGTGGCCGGGTGCCGTTTGTGCTGGTTTTATTTGCTTTTTCTCCACTGGGCACGTAGCTTGCCTTTTCCGAATCCAGCCAGATGGGAACGAGGGGTAATGGAAGACCAGTACAAGACGAGGGCAACGCTGATCCAGCGGGTACAGAACCAGCACGACGATGCGTCGTGGGAGGAGTTTGTGCATGTCTACCGCCGTTATATCTATGCGATTATCCGAAGCATGAATATTTCGGAGCACGATACGGAGGATATCCTCCAGCAGGTGCTCATCAATCTCTGGAACAGCCTGCCTAAAATGGACTACGACAAGATCAACCGCTTCCGTAGCTGGCTGAGTACGGTCACGAAAAACTGCGTGACCGATTTTATCCGGAAACGCACCCGCGACGCCAACCGCCTAAAAAAGGCGGGGAAGGATGAGACGCTTACCTATCTCAAGGCCATTCGCCTGCCGGAGATCGATACGATTGCCGAACGCGAGTGGGAAATCCACTTGACCAACCTGGCGTTGGAAAATATCGAACCCTTGTTCTCCGGCAAGGCGGTCGATGCGTTCCGGCTGACCTTGGCGGGCAAAGGCGTCGAGGAAATTGCGAAGGAGCTGGATCTAAAGGAAAACTCGGTCTACCGACTGAAAAACCGGGTAAAAGACCGGTTGATCCAAGAGATTATGCACCTACGCGAGGAACTGGAATAACTCCCCTCTTATTGCTTGGCATCCACCACCGTCATGATCCTGCCCAGCTCCGTAAGCATCTCTTTGGGGTAGTCCTCTTTGTTGAGAACAATTCGCCGGGTCCCCATTGAAACCAGTTGCTTGAGCAGGGCATTCTTGTCTGCGAACCGGATTCCCTCCATGCGCAATTCCCCAAGCTTCAACCCACGCAGTTCGGTCGGATCGTCCATCTTTGAATAGCTGATATCCAATGACTCGAGATGCAACGGCTGCAACACGTTTCGACGGTAGACGCCGATGATATTGAGCGAGTAGACGGCATAGGGTGAGCGGGAAAAATCGAGATGGTAGCCTTTGTCCAGCTTGGTCAACTCCAATGGTTTTTCCTTCGGATGGCGGGTGTTGTTCAGCTTGTCCAGAACCGCGATGGCAAGGGGGATGTATTCCTCCGGGGTTGCCGATGCCGGACGGCGGCGCATGTGGTGGTAGTAGAGGTAGAAGAGCGTCATTTTGTTCGTGTATCTGGCTTCGTTGAACAAGCTGGCCAGTTGTTTGTCGGCGAGGCGTTTTTTATCCACGGGCTTGATCCCTGCGTACTTGTGGCTGAGCGTCCTCAAGCGGCCCACCCGCCTCGAGTCCCCGGCACCATCAAAGCATTCGCTGGCGGCACCGAACTCCTGCAGCACGAAATGCAGTACCCCCTTTTGTTCCAGCAGGTTTTGCAGCTTAACCGTATCGACGTTTTCCTTTAGGCCGGTTTCCAATACCTGGATCATGGAGGGTGCGTTGATGAAGTCGCGGCTCTTCACGGTATAAAGGACCGCTTCGCCAAGATCCTGGCTGAGCTCCTTGCTCACTTGCTGCTCTTTGACATAAAGCAGGAAGTTTTCCTCGGCCTTCTCGCGCGCCGCCACGGCCTCGGCCTTTTCGCGACTGATCGCCACAAGGTTGGTGCCAACGATCCCGGCGAGCAGAAGCAGGAAAAACATCAACAAGAACGTGATACGGCTGTGGCGGTGCATGAGCAGCGACATATGGGTGACCACCCCCGCGTGCTCCGCCTCGGTAGGATAGCCGGAGAGGTATCGCCCAATCTCCTTCCGCAAGGCCAGGGCGCTTTCATAGCGGTCAACCGGTTTGAGGGCGAGCGCCTTCATCGTGACCGCCACCAAGCCGGTCGGAATGTGCCGATCCGGTTTGCGGCGGCGAGGCGGCACCACGTTGCCCTCGCGCGTGTTCTTGATCACTTCGTTGGCCGAGACCCCGCGCACGGGCAGCTCGTGCGTCAGGAGCATATAGAGCATGGCACCCAGTGCATAAATATCCGTTTGGGGCGTTTTTTCCCCATAGGCCTGCGTTTGTTCGGGTGCCATGAAGCCGGGGGTGCCCTTCATGGTTCCCGAGAGGGTCATGTCGTTGAGCACATCGCCGTCAAGGCGGTCGGAAGCGTCGGCGGAGTCGTTTTCCGGTGCACTCAACACCCGTGCCAGGCCCCAGTCGCATACGAGCACCTCGCCGAACTCCCCCACCCGGATATTATCGGGCTTGATATCCAAGTGCAGCACATTGCGCGAGTGGGCATAGGCGATTGCATCGCAGATCTTGAGAAAAATATTAAGCAGCGTCTCCAATGGATATTCGCGACGATAGGTTTCGTCGCCATCGCGCAGCTTTTCAACAATTGACTTCAGGCTATCGCCCGGCACGAGTTCCATCGAAAAAAACGGGGTCCCCTCGGAATCGACCCCCATGTTGTAGACCGGCATGATGTTGGGATGCGCCAGGTTGGCCGTAAGGCGGGCTTCGCGCAGAAACTGTTCATGGTCCTGGGGACTTTTCGCGTGCGCCGCGCGCGCCATGGCCACGCACCGGTCGAGCAGGTGGTCGTGAACCAACGTGATTTTCTTTTCGCCGCCCTCGGCAATTTCACGGATCTCGCGATAGCGCGCAATGTGGTCCTTCAACGAATTCAGAATCGGTGTCAGCGAGGCCGCCTCTTCGTCCGACATGGTCGTCGTGCCCGTCTCGTAGAATTCCCGAAGCGTCTCGTTGCGCGTCAGGAACGCCTTCTCCATATCCTTGTCCATATCGTCCGCCATGGAGGGTCCCTTGCCTAGTCTGGGGGGAAGATTTCGAGAAGTTCGCGGGGGTGTTCGACGAGGTAGTCGGGGGTGGACCGGGCGAGGGCCTGGACGGTGTTGAGCCCCCAGGCAACGGCGACGGCCTTGGCACCGGCAAGCCGCGCGCTTTCCACATCCACGGAGGTGTCGCCGACATAAAAGAGGGTCTGCGGATCGATTCCCCGTTCGCGGATGTATTTTTTCACCCGCCGCTTTTTGCTGAGGATGCTGCGGGTGGAATGCACATCGTCGAACCAGTCGATGGAGTGCTGTCCAAGAAACGCGTGTACGTTTTTGCTGCGGTTGGACGTAAGGATATCCATGTGGTAGCGGCCGCTTTCGTGTATCCGGGTCAGCACCTCCGCCAAGTCTTGGGGGGGATGGATTTCGGGAATACCCTGGTGCATGAGGCGCCGTGCATGGATGGCGACAATCGGCACCTTCCAAAGGGCGATTCCGACGTGTTCGATAAACTCGTGTATGTTCAAATGCCGAACGATCTCGATCTCCTCCTCGGGAAGATGGCGATAGCCATAGACGGACGACAACCGGTTGAAGACGGTGTAGATCAGCATCATCGTTTCGGCAAGCGTGCCGTCAAAATCAAATAAGATGGTAGGTTTCTGCGTATTCATGAATCGCCAGACTCTACGGCCTGCCTAAAGTTGAAACCAGTAGAAAGCATCTGGTTTTTACGCGGTGGCCAATGATGGAAAGGCTGTACTTCCACATCATCTTCCCGTATGAACCCACCATTATGAAAACGACTCTCTTCCAAACCATTTCCTTCTCGCTCCTGCTTATTGCAAACATGAACACCCGCGCCATCGACTTTACCGATCAAGGAGAATACGTGGGTTCGTCCGACTGCATCGCGTGCCACGAGCGCTTCTACGAGTTGTGGAGCACCTCGCATCACGGCAAGGCCATGCAGGCGTTCAGCGGCACCTTCGCCCGCACTCTCGTCCCGATGAAAGAGGAACTGGAAATCGGCGGCGTAAAGTTTATCATTGAGCTCAACGCCAGTGGCGGCGTGATGCATGAGACCGGTGTCGATGGCGTCAAAAAGACCTATCCCGTCCTGCACGCGCTCGGCGGAAGGAACATCTATTTCTTTCTGGTACCGTTGGAAAAGGGAAAACTCCAAGTGGCGCCGATCGCCTATTTTGTCCACACGGGGCTTTGGTACAACTCCACCGGCAGCATGGTGCGCCATTTCCAGTCGGGGCCGCAGGATGCGCCGCTCGACTGGACCGACCGACAGCTCACGTTCAACACCGCCTGCCACGATTGCCACATCAGCCAGCTACGCAAAAACTACGACCCCGAAACGGACAGCTACAGCACCACCTGGACCGAACCCGGCATCAACTGCGAAGTCTGCCACGGCCCCGCCGAAGCGCATATGAAAGCAGCCGAAGAAGCTGCGGCCAAAGGCGAAGAGCTTACCGACCTCAAACTAGTCACTTTCCACGGAGACCTCAATGCCACGCAGCGCGATGCCACCTGCGCCCCCTGCCACGCCAAGATGGCCCCGCTCACGCGCGACTTCACCCCCGGCGAACTGTTCTTCAACCACTACGACCTCACCTCCTACGAGGATCGCGACTTTTATCCCGACGGGCGCGACCACGGCGAAAACTACACGCAAACCGGTTGGATGGCCAATGCCTGCGCCAACTCCGGCCAGCTCGAATGCATCCACTGCCACACGTCGAGCGGACGCTTCCGCTTCAAGGACGAGCCGAACAAAGCCTGCCTGCCCTGCCACGAAAAGCGTGTCGAAAACATTCTCGACCACTCGCACCATGCCGCCAGCAACAACGTCAGTTGCGTCGACTGCCACATGCCGGTCACCGCCCAGGCCTACATGACCCGCTCGGACCATTCCTTCCGCCCGCCCTCCCCGGCCGCCAGCCTCGAATTCGGCTCGCCCAACGCCTGCACCATTTGCCACCACGACGACCACGATCCCATGTGGTCGAACACCACCCACGACAACCAGGAGGATCTGGAGTGGGCCGACAAGCATGTGAAGGAGTGGTTCGGAAATGATTCGGGGAAGGAGATCCTGAAACTGGGTCGCATCGTCACGGCCGCCCGCGACGGCGACTGGGAAAAGCTGCCCGAGATCCTCGCCTACCTCGACAACCCCGCGTGCGACCAAGCCGCCAAGGTGGCCATCCTGCGTCTGCTCAACAACTGCCCCGACCCCGTAAAATGGCAACCCATCCGCAAACAGCTCGACTCCGAATACGAGTGGGTGCGCGCCGCCGCCGCTTCGACATTGCAATACGACGAGTCGGACGAAACCACCCGGTTGCTGGTCAAAAGCGTCTCCGACAAGTTCCGCACCGTCCGCATCCATTCCGCCGCCTCGCTGCTCTCGCGAAACCTCGCCAGCTACAGCGAAGAGGAGCGCACCGCCTATGAAAAGGCCCATGCCGAATATTGGAACTCGCTTATCATTTGGCCGGATCGTTGGTCGACCTACTACAACCAAGGCATCTACCACGACCGCAAAGGCGAGACCGACCAATCCCTTGCCGCATACCAGAAAGCGATGGAGCTGCGCAACGATGTTATCCAGCCCCTCATCAACGCGTCGATGGTGCATGCCCGCTCCGGCAACAGCACCAATGCCTACGAGTTGCTTCAGAAGGCGCTCAAGGTCGAACCCGCCAACCCCATGGTGAACTTTAACCTAGCCCTGCTCGAGGCCGAGTTTGGCCAGATGGAAGCGTGCGAAGAACGCCTGCGCACCGCCCTCAAGACGGATCCGCAGATGGCGCAGGCCGCCTACAACCTCGGCGTGCTCCTCTGCCAGAAAAAGGACGAAGAGGGATTCCAATGGCTGAAAACGGCGGCGGAGCTGGTGCCGGAAAACTGGAACAACCTGTCGTCCTATACTTTCTTCCTCAACCAAGCCAAGCGGACGAACGAGATCGAAGCGGCGCTCAAGGCCGCGGTCGACAGTGGCCGCGCCGCACCCGATGCCTATTTTGCGCTTGCCGGCAACTACCAGCGCGAAGGCCGCCTCGCCGAAGCCGCCGAAATCTGCAGGAGGGCCATGCTCAACCCGCGCCTGCCCATGGATGCCAAGCACTACGCCGCCCGAATGGAAAAGCAGATCCGCGCTGCCCAGCAATAACCCGCCATGTTCAAGTTTCTTAAAATGGTGGCCGGACTTGCATTGCTTCCGGCGTGCTGGGCGGCTTCGGTTTCCGCGTACAACCTTTACCAAATATCGGTTGAACCAGCGGCCACTACCGGGTTCGAAGTGTGGGCGCTACCCGCTGGCTTCATGCTCTGGGTCGCCTTCTTTTTCCTGTTGCCGCGCCCGTTCCGCACCTATGTGCTGGGGCACGAGCTAACCCATGCCATGTGGGCGCTCATGATGGGCGGGCGCGTTGGGAAATTGAAGGTGGGCAAAAATGGCGGCCATGTCGAGCTCACCAAGACCAACTTCATCATCACTCTCGCACCCTACTTTTTCCCGTTTTATACCTTTCTTGTGATTACCGCCTACTACCTCGCCGGAATCTGGCTGGAGGTCGAACCCTACAAGGCGTGGTGGCTCGGCGCGGTCGGCGCCACATGGGCGTTCCATATCACGTTTACGATCCAGATGCTGACCGACCAACAGCCGGATATCAAAGAACACGGACGCATCTTTTCATACACCGTCATCTACCTGATGAACGTGCTGGTGATCGGCCTATGGATGGTGCTGGTAGGGTCTCCAAAATTCGGAACCTTCGGCGAACTGCTCGCCCATGAAAACGCGGTGGCCTACAACTATGCCTACCAGCTGGTTCTTTCGGCATGGATTTTCATGGCCCAGTGGATCGGGCGGATGAAGGGCTGAGTCCCTATTCCGAGAGCTCGAGGACTTCGGGGGCAATCTGTTCGATCATATCGTGGCACAGTTGCTCGACATGCTCGGCCGACGACGAGGCCAGCGAGCGCTGCGCGAGTTCTACCGCATCGGAATAAAAGAGCTTGCGGATCACATCCTTGATCATCGGAGCCTGCGATGGGCTGACGCTGAGTTCATCGACGCCGAGCCCTATCAGGAGCGGAACAAGCACCGGATCGGCGGCCATCTGGCCGCAGACACACGTCCAAAGACCATGCCGATGGCTGATCTTTACGACATGGTCGATCAGGCGGATGATGGCCGTGTGCGTGGGCTTGTAGAGGTGCGCCACGTTTTCGTTTCCGCGATCGACGGCCATGGTGTATTGAATGAGGTCGTTGGTTCCGAGGCTGAAAAATCTGACGTGCGGTGCAATCAGGTCGGCGATAAGCGCGGCGGAAGGGACTTCGATCATGGTGCCGATCTGTATTTCCTCGTTGAAGGGAATGCCTTTCCCCCGCAGTTCGTCCATGCATTCGCGCAGCAAGGCATTGGCCTCCACCACCTCTTGCACGCAGGAGATCATGGGATACATCATTCGGATGTTGTCGTTCACGCTCGCGCGCAGAATGGCGCGCAGCTGCGTCTTGAACAGTTCGGGGCGCGAGAGGCAGAGCCGAATGGCCCGATCGCCGAGAAAGGGGTTCATCTCGTCTGGAATCTCGAAATTGGCGGGTAGCTTGTCGGCGCCGAGATCCAGGGTACGGATCACCACGGCGGAGGGGTGCTGGCTTTTGGCCGCCCGCTCGTAGGCCTCGGTTTGCGCGTCTTCATCCGGCAAGGTATCGCTTCCGAGAAACAGAAACTCGGTGCGGAAAAGCCCGATCCCTTTTGCGCCGCGCGCACCCACGGCGTCAAGCTCTTCGAGCAGTTCAATGTTCGCGGTGATCGGCACGAGGTAGCCGTCCTGCGTTTCCGGCGGCTTGTCGCGCAGGGTGCCGAGTTCCTGCATGATCTGTTCTTGCTCTTCGGCCCGTTTCTCGTATTCAGCCAACCGGTACCCGGTGGGGTTGATGAAGACCAGCCCCTTTACCCCATCGACCAGAATGGTGTCGCCCGCCGAAACCACGGCGGTGATATTGTGCAACCCCACGACGGCAGGCACCTCAAGCGCCTTGGCCATGATGGAGGTATGGGAGGTGGCGCTACCAAGGTCGGTGACAAACCCGTGCACCAGTTTCTTGTCGATGCTGGCCGTGTCGGACGGGGAGAGGTCGTGGGCCACAACAATGCAGGGGTCGGTGATCTGCGCCATTTGGTTGAGCATTTCCCCGGCAAGATTGGCCATGATACGCTTGGTGACGTCGCGGATGTCGGCGGCGCGCTCGGAGAGATAGGAGTCCTTCATCTTGGCGAGCATATCGGCATAGCGGCTGGCGACTGCCTGCAACACGGGTTCGACGTTGACGAGGTCCTTCTCAATGGCACGGATGACATCCTCGATGAACGTACGGTCGTCCACCACGAGGATATGGGCATCGAAGATGCTGGCGTGTTCATCGCCAAGGACTTCCGCCACCTGCTTCTGGATCAGCTTGATTTGGTCATGGGTGTCGGTCAGCGCCCCTTTAAAGCGGGCAATTTCGGAGGGCACCTCATCAGCGGTGATACTGCGCTGAACCGCTTGCTGGATCTGGGAAGCGAGGAGCTGGGCCTTGTACACGGCGATACCGGGGGATACCCCGATCCCTTTGAGGATGATTTCGCTTTTTGCGCGTGTTTCTGCCACTGGAACTAATCCTCGTAAAACTTGTTAACGAACAACTCCTCGATTTCGGCCAAGGCCTCTTGGGCATCTGTCCCGGATGCGCTCACCTGCATCGTGCTTCCGGGATAACCCTCTATCGTCATCAGCCCCATGATGCTCTTGCAGGAAACCTTGTTACCATCTTTTTCAATGAAAATATCACATTCATACTTTCCGGCAGCCCTTACAATCAATGCCGCCGGACGGGCATGGATTCCATACTCGTTTATGACCTTGAACTTCTTGATCAATATTTCGTCAGCCATGGTTCGCCCGTCCCCGCGTTAGACGGCTGATGACCTTGTCATCCAGCTCCTTGGCCGCATCGTGCCCGAGTTCCTTGAGTTTCTGGTTGAGCGCGGCAACCTCGACAATGTTCGCCATATCGCGACCGGAGCGCACCGGCAACGTGATGCAGGGGATCTCCACGCCCATCAATTCCACGGTGTCGGGATGCACCCCCGTGCGATCCTCGTCGCCAGAGGGGGGCTTGAGATCAATCACCACGTCAAGCTCGGTTTGTCGCCGGATGGAGGCTACCCCAAAAAGGCTTGGAACATGGATAATGCCAAGCCCGCGGATTTCCATGTGGTAGCGAGTGATTTCGTTAGCCCAGCAGACAATGCGCCCCCGGCTGGTGCGGCGAATTTCGGTCACATCGTCTGAAACGAGGCTATAGCCCCGTTCGATCAACGACAGTGCCGTTTCGCTTTTCCCAATGCCGGGATCGCCCCGCAGCAGCACGCCGACCCCCATAACCTCCATGGTGGTGCCCTGGATGCGCTCGCGCGGCGCCGTCAGCTTTTCGAGCAGCACGGTGCTTTCGTTCACAAAATTCATCGTCACCATCGGCGTCCGGATGACGGGGACCTTGAACGCTTCCGCCAGTTCAAGGATCTCCGCCGAAGCCTTGCGGTTCCGGGTGATGATAATGCCTGGAATCTGCTGTTCGAACAATCCCTGGAGGCGTTTGCGCTTTTCCTTCTCGGAGAGGCTTTTCAGGTAGGTAAATTCGGCCAGTCCAAAGATCTGAAGACGCTTGTCCGCAAAATATTGAAAAAACCCCGTCAACGCCAATCCCGGACGGTTCATGGCAATTTCCAAAAGCTTGTTGTCGAGAAACTCTTCTCCCGCAATCACGCTAAGCGACAGGCGCTCCGCACCTTCATCCAAAAAATCTTGTACTGTAATGGCCAAAATCTACCTCCTGAATCCGATGCAAGGTTCCTATTTATGGTGATCCTGCACTTTATCGCGCTGCTTGCGCAACTGGCGCTCGGCGTGCTCAACCGACCGATCGATCGCATCATACATGTTTTCCGACTTCTCCGTTGAACTGATACGGATGTGGTTTGCGGCCTGAACAACAATTTCGGCCACATAGTCGCGTTTTTCCATATCCAGGATCACATGCACGTTTTCTATTCGCGAAAACATACCCAAACACCGCTCGATCTTTTCGTCAAGATGGGTTTTGACGTTATCGGTTACTGTTACATGCCGTCCTGTGATGCTTACTTGCATGGCTGCTCCTTTCGTTGGGTTACATACTGAACCGCGGCCCCAGATAGAGTTCGCGGCTCACCTCGTCGTTTACCAAAAATTCGTGATCGCCTTCGCGCAGCACCTTGCCCTCGCACATCAGGTAGGCGCGGTCGACCACCGCCAGCGTTTCGCGCACGTTGTGGTCGGTAATCAATACACCCAGCCCCTTCGCCTTCAGGTCGCGCACAATATCCTGCACGTCGTTCACCGCCAAGGGATCGACCCCGCTGAACGGCTCGTCGAGCAGGATGATCGAGGGGTTGGTGACCAGCGCACGGGTGATCTCCAGCCGGCGGCGCTCGCCGCCACTGAGCGTGTAGGCCCTTTGCGAAGCCAGGTGGCTGATCTTGAGTTCCTCCAGCAGGAATTCAAGGCGCTTTCTACGCTCTTTCCTGGAGATCGGCAGGGTTTCGAGAATCGACATCACATTGTCCCGCACCGTCAGCTTGCGAAAGATGGAGGGTTCCTGCGAAAGGTAGCCCATGCCCATGCGCGCGCGCTTGTACATCGGGACAGACGTGACGTTCTTGCCGTTGAAGAACACCTTGCCCGCAGTGGGCCGCACCAAGCCGACAATCATATAGAAACTCGTGGTCTTCCCGGCACCGTTGGGGCCGAGCAAACCGACGATCTCGCCGGGGCGCACATTGACATCGACTTCCTGCACCACCTTGCGGCCCTTGTATGCCTTCACCAACCGCTCGGTCCGGATTAGATAGGTTTCTTCTTCGGCCATCTTAGTCTTTCAAATCCTTCAGGAATTTCGCCTTCATTTCCTCGGTCGGATAAAGCAGCACGCGGGCATTGGGTTCGCAAACCATCCGCCGCGTCTCCTGCCAGAATGTGATCCGATCCCCGGTCATAATATTTCGTCCTTGCTGAACCTTCGGGTCGCCATCGAGCACAAATTTGCCTTCATCCGCATAGTAGCTGGCTCGATCCGCTAGCGCTTTCCTGCCGTCTGAATGTATTATTACCCCGGACAGCGCTTCGATCCAATCAATTTCGTTGTTCTCTTTCAGGTGCAGCCGCATTTCCCCGCAGTTCAACGCGGCGCGCGGATCGCGCAGACGGATGTTCCCCTCGAACTCCGCCAGCGACTGCTCCTCGTCGAAGACCAAGCGGTCCGAACGGATTTCCGTAGTTCCCCCGCCCTGCGAAAGCCCACCTGTTTCAAGCTCCGACATGCTGGCGATCTCCAGCACCGCGTTGGGTTCGCAGATCATTCTACGGCTCCCCTTGATCCAAAAGCTGATCTTCTCGCCCGACAAACGGTTTCCGGCCTCCGAAAGCCGGGCGTTCCCAGCAAGCTCGATCGCGCCGCTTTGGAAGGCATAGTTCGCGCTTTCTGCCGTGGCCGTGCGCCCCTCGCTCGTAATCCGAACCCTCTTGCGCGCCTCGATCATCTCCACCTCGTTGCCTGCCGAAAAACGCCCAATCAGTGTTTCCGTCTCCAGCACACCGCGATCATCCACCACCTTCACATTTTGGTCCATCCGCACGAATCGCCGTTCATAGTCCAGCACCAGGCTCTCGCCCGTAATCATCGTTTCACCGGAAGCCCGTTCGACGGAAACCATCGCCTCCATGCGCCGGATCAGCGGGACATAGTCCTCCCCTTCGGACTGGACCACACATCGCGCTTGGTTCGTGGAGGCAGGGTCGGAAGCCACCACAGCCGTATTCGTCACCGGCTGGATATCGGCCCATTCCGCCTCGTCCACCTCCGACCGTTCCCGCTTGGAGCAAGCCGCAAGGAAAACAACGGCGCAGAGCAGGATGCTGAAAAAACCCTTCATCATAACTCAAGCTCCTTCATCCCGGCCTTGGCCGCTTCCTTCACGAGGACCTTGGAGTCGTGGAGAATCTCGAAACGCCCCGCCTCCGCCGACCAGGTAAAGCCGCGCCCGACGATCGTCATCAAACCTGATTCGATCAATACGCGCCCCTCCGAGCGCGCTTCGCGCGTATCCATGTTGAAGAAGCAGTGCGGCGAAAAGACGGTCATCGCAACCTCGCCATCCTTGTACATCTCGATCTTGAGGTTGGTGATCTCCACCTCGCCCGATTCAATCACTTTGAAGTGCTCGCCGTAAAGCTGCGCACGCAGTTGACCTTCGTCGTCATAATCGGGAACACGTAAACCAGACGCTTCCGTTCCGATTCCCATGTCCTGCTGCGCGTGGCCCATACAGGCCACGGCAACAATCAAGATGGATAATAGCTTCTTCACAAGCAGAACTATCCCACTTCCACAATGCTTGGGGTGTAGTCGGCCGGCGGCTCGTAGCCGAGCAACGTGATGCATGTCGCCGCCAAATTCGCGATCCCCGCATCGGCCACATCGGCCTTCCGCGCGTTGGAAACGCCGGAGGGATCGTAGATGATCGCCGGAACCGGATTGAGCGAGTGTGCTGTTTTCGGCAGCGCCTTGCCCTCGTCGTCAAGTTTCAGCTCCCCGGTTTTCTTGTCGAGCTCGCACATGTCGTCCGAGTTGCCGTGGTCGGCCGAGCAAACCATGATGCCGCCGGTTTTCTTCAGCGCCTCCATGATTTTCCCGACGCCTTCATCGACGGCTTCGACCGCCACCTTGACGGCCTCCACCACACCCGTGTGGCCGACCATGTCGCCGTTCGGGAAGTTGAGACGGATAAACCGGTATTCACCGCCCTCGATGGCCGCAACGACCGCGTCGGTGATTTCGTCGGCCTTCATGCGCGGCGCATTCTCAAACGGGCAGACGTCCGACGGCACTTCCTGCCACGTTTCGGTCTCGAACTTGCCGGAGTTGTTGCCGTTGAAGAAGTAGGTCACGTGCCCAAACTTCTGCGTCTCGGAAATGGCAAACTGCTTCACGCCCGCGTTGGAGAGGTATTCGCTCATCGTCCGGTCGATCGCCGGCGGAGTGACGAGATATTTTTCGGGAACACCGAGGTCGCCGTCATACTGCATCATGCCGGCGTAGAGCACATCCGGCTTCGGGCCGCGGTTGAATTCGGTCAGCTCGTCGGCTTCAAACGCCTTGGTGATTTCCAGCGAGCGGTCGCCGCGGAAGTTAAAGAAGACTACGCTATCGCCGTCGATGATCGGGCCGACGGGTTTGCCGTCGCGCTCGATCACAAATGCCGGCAGGTCCTGGTCGAGGATGCCGGGCTTTTCGGCGCGAAATGTTTCGACGGCTTCGCGCATGGTGGCGAACGTGCGGCCTTCGGCCTTTACGTGCGCCGCCCAGCCGCGATCCACCATGCTCCAGTCCGCGTTGTAGCGGTCCATCGTGATGTTCATGCGTCCGCCGCCAGAGGCCACGCAATAGTCGACTGACCCGTCGGAGTTGATGCCTTCAAGAAATTGATCGAAACGCTCCACATATTCGAGCACGGAGGTCGGCGGCACATCGCGGCCATCGATTAGCGGATGGATGCGCGCCTTCTTGACGCCCTCCGCCTTCGCGCGGTTGAGCATCGCTTCGAGGTGGTTGATGTTCGAGTGGACGTTGCCGTCGGAAAACAGGCCGATAAAATGCAGGGCGGAACCCTGGTCGTTCACGTTGGAAACCAGTTCTTTCCAAACCGTATCCTCAAACATCGATTCGCAGGCGATGGCTGCTCCAACCAGCGCCGCACCTTGTTCGAATACGCGCCCGCAACCAATCGCATTGTGGCCGACTTCCGAGTTGCCCATGTCGCTGTCGTCCGGTAGGCCGACGGCCTTGCCGTGCGCCTTGACTTCGCTATAGACGGCATTTTCGCGTAGCCAATCCAGGTTTGGGGTGTTCGCGATCTTCACATAGTCGCTCTGCGGGTTCTTGCCGATCCCGACGCCATCCATAATCACCAGCACCACCGGCCCCTCAGAGCCACCAAAAGCTTCGCTTTTCTTCAATTCGTCCATGATATTTCTCCTAGAAGTTCTTAATGGCTTAAAAATTGGCGTTAAATATGCCCTGCCCCGCTGTGATTGGCAAAACGATTCCGCTTCCAATGGTTGGAAGATCAAACATTCGCACCCACCGAAAGATTGACGTGCAGGCATCAAGGCAACAAAGTGCAGGCATGAAAAAGAAAAGCTCCATTCAATATACCATCCGTCAGGTTCCTTCGGAGGTGAACGAGGCGGTCAGGGAATATTCCGTGCGGGAAAAATGCTCGTTGAACCAGGCGGTTTTGCAAGTACTCCGCAAAGGCTCTGGCTTGGCAAGCGAGCGTGTTGTCCACCACGACCTCGACTTCATGGCCAACACCTGGGTTGCGGACAAAAAATGCGCTGAAGCCCTTCGGGAATTCGACCGTATCGACGAAGGTCTTTGGAAATGAGGATACTGCTGGATACCAACCGCTACCGCGACCTATGCGAAGGCAAACCCGATGTGCTGGAAACCATCCAGCTGGCCGACACCATCAACATGCCCTTTGTGGTTTTGGCGGAACTGCGAAGCGGATTCCTCTGCGGAACCCGCACCCGGCAGAACGAGCAATACCTCGTCCGCTTTCTTAATTCGGAACGCACAAGGGTGCTTTATGCGGACGAAAACACCACGCATCACTTTGCACAGGTCCTTGCCCAGCTACGCAGGAAAGGCACACCCATCCCGGCAAAGGATATCTGGATCGCCGCACTTGCCATCCAGCACGATCTACTGCTCTACTCCCGCGACCAGCACTTCGACCACCTCGCACAAATCGCCCGCATTGAGTAGGCTACTGTTATTAACCTACTAAAAAGCAGTTGAAAATAGAACATATTTCGTTAACTACTAATCTGTATGAAGTTACACGAATTGCCACTTGGGTTTTGGTTAACCCAATGGGCAGGGCTAACCAACCGGAACGGTTTCTTGCGGCTTGGCGGCTGGCGCATTGGTCGGCACGGCCACCGGGATGGGTTCTGGCTCGGTTTCGAGCGGGACGCTGGCTTCGAGCACGACATTGGAAACCAGCACCGGAATCGCCGAAGGTTCCAGTCCCGTCGCATTGGCTTCCGCCGCTGCGGCGGGATCGGCTTCTTCCGGCTCCTCGACCGTCGCCCAGCGCGGAATCGACTCCGGGTGTTCGCCGATCAATTTAAGGAATGGTTCGTAGGCCCACGGTGCATGTTTCGCAACGGTTTGCGCCTTGAGCTCAAACAACCCGAAGATCACCAAAACCTCGAAAACAATCACGATCGCTACCACCAGCAAAGTGACGTGTGCGATTGGATTGATCCGGTGTGTTTCCAGTTTGGCCATTAAAAAGTCCTCATAAAAAACGAAAGGGAGAATATCCACAGATCCCTCCGATTGCATAGATTAAACTCCTTCATTCTTGACCGGTTCGGGGAGCTTGGGCATGCTCCCCGGTCTTATGAAAGCAAACGACTATCACGTAACAATGGACGCCCTTGCCAGCCTGTGCAAGCGGCGTGGGTTTATCTTCCAAACGTCGGAAATCTACGGCGGCATCAACGGCTTCTGGGACTATGGCCCCCTCGGCGTCGAGCTCAAGCGCAACATCAAGGACTGCTGGTGGAAATCCATGACGCAGCTGCGCGAGGACATTGTCGGGCTTGACAGCTCGATCATCATGCACCCTCGCGTGTGGGAAGCCTCCGGCCACGTCGGAAACTTCAAGGATCCGATGCTCGACTGCCGCGAAACCAAAGCCCGGTACCGGGCCGACCAGATCTTCGTGCTCAAGCACAAGACCGATTCCGACGCCCTTCTGTTTGCCTTCCACGAAGGCGCCCCCGCCCCGGCGGAAAAGAAAGTCAAGAAGGTCGCCAAGGGTAATGCTGACGAGTACGAACCCGTCGCCCTGCTCGACATTCCGCTCGAAGCCTACGGCAAGCTCGTCGGCCCCGACACCAACGAACCTGGCACACTCACCGAGCCGCGCGCATTCAACCTCATGTTCAAAACCTTTGTCGGCCCCGTCGAGGAAAGCTCCAGCGTGGCCTACCTCCGCCCCGAAACCGCGCAGGGCATCTTTGCCCAGTTCGGCAACGTCTGCTCCACCGTCCGCAACAAGATCCCCTTCGGCATCGCACAGATCGGCAAGGCCTTCCGCAACGAAATCAACCCGCGCAACTACACCTTCCGCTCGCGCGAGTTCGAGCAGATGGAACTCGAATTCTTCATCAGGCCCGGCACCGATTCCGAGTGGCACGAATACTGGGTGGCCGAGCGGCTCAAGTGGTATGAAAAGGTCGGACTGCCCGAGGGCCGCATGCACCGCGACATCCACGAAGGCGACGCCCTCGCCCACTATGCCAGCGCCTGCACCGACATCCTGTTCGACTTCCCCTTCGGAACGCAGGAGCTCGAAGGCATCGCCGCGCGCGGAAACTTCGACCTTACCCAGCACCAGAACACCTCCGGCAAAAAACTCGAATACCACGACGAGGAAACCAAGGAGCGCTACATCCCCCACGTCATCGAACCCTCCGCCGGCGTCGACCGCATTGCCCTCGCCCTTCTGTGCGAAGCCTACCGCGAAGAGTGGATCCCCAAAGGCAAGGATGGAGGCGAAGTCCTCACCGCCGAAGCGGGCGTGCAGCGTGCGCCCGAAGGCTATGAAGCCCGCACCGTCCTGCGCTTCGCCCCGTGCATCGCGCCGTACAAGGTGGCGATCCTGCCGCTGCTCAAGAACAAGGAGCCGCTCGTTGAAAAAGCGCGAGGCCTCTACGAGCAACTTTCAAAACGCTGGAAATGCTTCTACGACCAGACCGGCGCCATTGGCCGCCGCTACCGGCGCCAGGATGAGATCGGAACGCCGCTGTGCGTCACCATCGACTTCGACACCATCGAGAAAGACGACACCGTCACCGTCCGCGACCGCGACACCATGAAGCAGATCCGCCTCCCCATCGCCGAACTGGAAAACCATATCTCCAACATCGTCGATTTCTAATATGTGGGGCAGGCTTTCCAGCCTGACCGCGCAGACAGGAATGTCCGCGCCACACGTTCTAGTGATGGCGAAGGGCGGAACCCAGCCATGGCCAGAGGCGACCAGCGGGTTTTGATTCGAGCGCGGACTGAGCCTCTTCCGACAAACCGGGGAAAAAGTCCAGCCCGGTCAACGCTTCGAGATCATCAATGCTCACAAGCCGCGTTTTAATGCGCGTATACGGCGGGCAATTGCCTGCGATGAGGAAGGCCTTCGCCCGCAGCTCGCGGCCGGACTCATCCACTAGGATTTTATAGTAGGCCGAGGGAATCGCCACACCGGAAGCCAGTCGCCGTCCGACCGGCTCGTTGAATATGGGGCCAGTAACCACCCACACCTCGTCGAAATAGCGGCCATACCGCTTGGCCACCCGCATTTCCAGATCCTTCCAGATACGGCGATTGATCTGCGGGGTTTGCGGAACGATATTGCTCATCAAAAAGGTTTCCCGCTGGCCGTCCGGGCCGTAGCGGGTCGCGATGGCATAGTTGGGGGCCATGTGCCCGCGGTCATATCCCGAACCGGAATAATCCCTCTGCGAGACCTTGGCCCGGGTTCGATGATCGGTTCGGAAACCGGGGCGCTTGCCGGACTCCAGCGACGGCACATCGAAAACCCGGTAGGCTACCCAAAGCGGATTGCGCAGCGGTTCGCTGTAGCCCACGACGTAGCCCTCGTTTTCCAGCAGCGTCAGTTCGCGCCCGCATGCAGGATACCCTCCGTAGACATGGTAGCCCCGGTGTCCCGGCTCCACCGCCGCGCGGCGGTCGCGCCCCCACAACCCCAGGCCATCCCATCCTTCCACGATTTTAAATCCCTTGAGGCGCAGCGTGCGATTCAGGTTGGGACTGAGCATATAGACCGGTTTCCGAACGGTCCACGGCAGAAAATAGTAGCCCACCGTACCGCACAGGTACAGGAGCACCAGCAGAAGAAGCGCTTTAAAATGGCGGACGACCCTACGTTTGTATTTCCTTGCCTTCATTGCGTCCAGATCATAGCGGAAGACACTGAAAAACGTGCCCCAAATTTCGGTTGCGCGCGTTATGCCGTTTCGTATACGTTCCCTGAAACCACTTCATCCCCGCAACCAGGTTTGCGTCGGGGGTTTCCAGCACCATGTGATAATGGTTCGGCATCAAAACATATGCGCAAACCCGCCAGCCCGTCCGCTCGCAAACCTCCCCGAGCGTTCGCAGAAAAGCTTCCCGATCCTCATCGCAGTGAAAGATCTCCTCCCGACGATTGCCTCGGCACATCACATGGTAAAGCGCCCCGGCATATTCAACTCTCGGCTTTCGTCCCATTCGGGGAATCAACACCAACAAAACCGCTTCGTCAACATAAATGTACAGATGTGCACACTGACACCTTTTTC
>CBDVCB010000012.1:0-44640 GCA_965372395.1 uncultured bacterium | reverse complement strand
GTTTTTTCGGCTTATTTGACATATTCGATTTCTCCTTTATCTCGTCCTTTTGAACGACATATTCTTTATATCGACCACGGTACAGATTTCCATCACCTTGACAAACCCGACCGCAAGAAAGATCGCTTAGGGATACCTCCCATCGCTTCCCTGGAAAAGCCTTGGCCAACCCGCTTCACGTTCCTTCCAACGGTTGGCTTTACCCCCCAGAGCCGGTCACATAGCTCTTTATGGCTTCGAGGCCTTCGATAGAGCGGTAGTCGCCGCGAGTGGGGCCGACCAGCTTGCTGAACTTTTCCTTTGCCCCCTGATTGGAGCCGGAGTCGACCCGCACGAAATGAATGACATTGATCGAGTATTTTTCTTTTTTCTTCCCACCCAACTTGCTGGAAGGAAGAGCTTTGGATTCCCACTTCCTGCGTGTATTGGCGAGCGCTTCGAGTATTTCCCTCGGCGTGTAGTAGTGCCAAGAGGCCGAGGGTGGCATTGGTGCACCCGGAAGATAGGCCCTGACCAACCCCCCGTTCCCGTTCGGAATAACCCTGGGAGGCTGCCCTTTCTCCCGGCGGCGCTTGTTTTCCTGTTCAAACATACCCCTAGCCTTTGCGACATTTTCCTCCCACCGCTTCCTTTTAGACTCGCTCCATGTTTTGGCATCGCTTTCCTTATAACGGAAGCCCCCCCAGTTGCAGGTCAGGATGAATACGACATCCGCCTGCTGTTTCATGGCCAACAAAGCAGGTTTGCCCCACCCGCCGAGCGAACCCTTGAGCGGTTCAATATCCAATGTTTCGGAAACACGAACCCCGCCCGACCCCAGTGTCCGGGAACCATAGTCCCGGTCGCCCATGTTCGAGCTGACGGCATTGAGCGGCTTAAGCCACGCGTCGACCTTGGCGACATTCTCGGCGGAGGCCGGCACCAGTTTCGGGAACCGGGCATGGGTTCCGCCACCATACACGGCAATGTTGAAAAGCACGGTGGAATCCAGCTTCCCGAGAATCCGAACCAGTTCCGACTTGATGATGGTATAGGCCGGAATTCCGCCCATTTCATCGATCATCATGGAGGCAGACGCGTCGAGGACAATGAATATTTTTTCACCCTTGGCCTTGGTCCCGAAAAAGTTGAGTTCGGGAAGGCTGAAGCCAATGCTTTCCATGCCGCCGACGCTACCCATTCCCACGGTGCCCCCTTTGACGCCGGTCATTTCCGGCATCCTGATTTCGGGAACCTTGCGGCTGACCGTCTTCACCACCAAGCGCTTGCGCAGCTTGGGCCTGGGCTTCTTGTTCACCTTCACGGGAACCTGAAGTCTTTTGGGCGGCATTCTCGGGCGCTTAACCGGCTTGGCCTCGAACTGCTGCTCGTCCTTGGTGATTACGGTTACGGCCACAAAGGAGACCGCAACGACGAGCAGTATGGCATGGACCACCAAACTGACCACCATTGCACTTGATTTCGCGTGGCTTGAAAAAAACCGCTTCTTTGTCTTTTGCGCTGTCATCGTGCAACTACATTGCTGTACTGAACGACATATTCTTTACTTTGGCCGCCGCACAGGCATCCATCACTTTGACAATCCGGCCATGCAAAGCCTTGTCGTCCGGGAGGATGTTGACAATGAAGTCGCTTTTGGATGCCTCGGCGGCTTCCTTGTAGCTCATCAACTCCAAGACCAGATCATCCAGGCCGACCCCCGTCTGGCCAAACACAATCCCATTGATCGAGATATCGCCTGTCTCGCTCACTTCGATCAACACCTCGATCGGCAGGATGATTGGCACCGTGGTAGGCACCTTGGCGGGCAGCATGAAACCGAGGTCTGCCTCCTTTTTGATCAGCGACGCCGTTACCATGAAATAGATCAGCAGCAGGAACACCACATCGATCAACGGCGCAATCTGCAGCTCAGCCTTCTTGTTCATTATGTTATCCAGCAATTTCATGGCTATTCCTCGAAGGTTGCATAGATAAGGTCGCTTGCGCCAACCTCCGCACATGCAATAATGATGTCTTTATTGGTCTTGTACTCGACATCCTTATCCGCGCGGATGAGGATCCGTAGACCCGGATTGATGTCGAGTTCGTCGCTGACGATCTTCTTGAGCTCCTTGATGGTCACCGGATTCATATTCACGTAGATCTGGTTGTTCGCATCCACCGACAGCATCATGCGGTTCTTGGTTTCTTCGGGAACCTTGGCGGCTTGAGCCTCGGGAAGCTGTATCGGAACCTTGTCCGTCACCACCACGGAAGCCACCATGAAGAAGATGAGCAACAGGAACACCATGTCGATCATGGGGGCCATGTCGATCGCCACATCGTCTTTTCTTGGTAGTTTGAGTTTCATTTCACACCTCGTCCGGCAGGGGCTTATTCAGTTGCGGCGGCAGGTGCTTCCTTGGCGCTTGATCCGCCAGCCATGGTCTCGTATCCAAGCGGCAATTCGCCGGATTCGAGCGTATCGAGCAGGGCACCGATTTGGCGTCCAAGCGTCGCGGTGGATTTAATGAAGTTGTTGCGGAAGAAATAGTAGAACAGCATGGCCGGAATCGCGATGATCAGACCGGTCGCCGTCGTTACAAGAGCCTCACCAATGTTTCCGGCGAGTTCCTGGGGTTTGCCCATGCCCTTCGAACCAATGGTTTGGAAGGCTTTGATCATACCCGACACCGTACCCAGCAGACCGAGCATAGGAGCCGTTGCCCCGATGATGGAAAGATAGTCGATCGGCTTCATGTATTGCGTAACTTCTTCGGTGCTGGCTTCCTCGATGGCTTCCTTCACTTTGCCGAAGTTGATATCCCCGCGTGTGGAGCAACGCTCAAGACCTGCGGCGAAAACGTAGGTGAACAGGGTTTCGTTCTCTTTGCAAAGGCTGTGGGCTTCAACCACTTTCTTGTCCTTCATGAGCTGGATAAACTCAGGCATCATCTCGGGGCGAAGCAACACTTTCTCGCGCAGCGCAAGGAAGTTCTGCACGATGAAATAGATCATCCCCATCGAGAAGAGACCCAACGGCCACATGAACGGACCACCCTGCTTGATCATCTCTATAAGCTTGGTCTCTTCCACGTTGGATGCCGCAGCATCCGCCACCGCCCCGGCAGCCTCCTGGCCCAATGCCACGGCAGCGGCCACCATACTAAAAGCAAACATCAATTTTATCATCTTCTTATTCATCTTCTTGTTCCTCTCCTTCGGTTAAGCTTACCTAGACTCTAAACGTTCTTTTCGCTTCTGTTCATCGCGCAATTTTTCAATCTTAAGCTTGAGCTGCTGCGCTTGGTCGAATTCCGGTGAATTCTTGTACAAGACATCGATTTGGCGGCAGACCTCGGCGGCCGAGTCGTACAGGCCAAGCTCGGTGTAGATCTCCGCACAGAGCATTTCCGCCGGCTGCATCCACTCCAGATCCGAACTATTGAACGCAATCACCTTTGCAACGAGCAGCATCGCCTCGCTATATTGCTTCTTCAACGCCATGAGCTTGGCCGCAATATAGAGATTTCGGGGCGAGGCATCGTTGGAAAGTTCCTGGTCCCACCCGTATTTGGCAAGCAGGGCTTCGGCCTCGGACGGCTTTCCGCTATCGATCAGAGCAAGGGCTTGGTATACCCGGCTCTTTTCCTGAAGTTCCGGATTCCGGTCGTCTTTGACAATCTTGGAGGAGATGGCCAGCGACTTGTCGTACTGCGCGGTGCGATAGTAAAGCTCCATCAGCAAGGCATTGTACTTGGTGAGGTTCGAGGGGATATCGCTATATTCGACAAATGGCTCGATCGCCTTTTCCAGTGTGGCGACAACTTGCTCAAACTCCCGGTTTTTCATCATTTTCGAGACCTTTTCAACATCGAGATCAATCTCAAAAATGAGTTCCTTGATGGTGTTGGCACCGACGCGGACAGGCTTTAGGTCTTCCGGGCGCTTAAGCTTGATCCAGTCCCCATCGCGGCCGAAAAGCTGGCCTTTCCTAGAAAGCCCGCCCCGGAGCAACCACTTCACGTCGAGTGGTTCGGCCCCGGCCATTCCCGTGGTCAGAAGGATTCCGGCAATCGCCAGCTTTAAAGTTGTTTTGTTCATTATGCGCCCCCGTGTTTCTTGATCAGTTCCTTCGCGGTCTCGGCCTGCGGGAGGGTATTGACATATCCTTCCTTAAGCATGGCTCGCCATGTTTTGACGGCATCTGCTTCGCGATCCATCTCTAGCAGGCACTCCGCGGCAGACAAATACCCCTCGGCGGCCCACTTTCCATTGTCATAGGCCTTGTAGAGCAGGTAGGTGCGCTGGAAAAAGTTATGGGCGGTCTCCAAGTCCCCCGAAGCCTTACGGCACCGCCCCATGCCATACATGGCTTCTGCAGCGAGGGGCCCCCGCCACTCGGGAACGGACGTAATCAACTTGTAGGCGTCTTCGGCCTCATCGTATTTCCGCTGTTTGAACAGGGTGTCGGCCTTGATGATCTGTGCCCAGCCCATATATACATCCGCGCCATAGATTTCCAATGCTTCGTCAGCAATTTCCAACGCCGCATCCAAATCGTCTTTGGCCAGAAACTGGTACGCTTTTGCACGGTAGGCGTGCCAAAGATCGTCCGACTCCTCGAAGTTTTCGGTGAAGTAGTCGTAGAGGCGCCCCATCTCCTCTGCATCGCCCGCCGCCACGGCGGCATCGCACATGAGGGCCAAGGCAATCGGGGGAACAAACTTAAGATCCTTCTGGGAAGCCAGCAGTTCCGCTCCCAAGGCACCGGATGCTTCGTCGCCCTCCAGATAGGCCAAGGCCATCTGCAACCGCACCTTCAGGGTTTGGGCGGAAGGATCGACATCCGTCAGTTTCAACTTAAGTCTGATACTCAGGCTATCCCGATCATCGGCAGTCAGGCGTTGGTTGGCGATCGCAACCAGTTCATGCACGATCTTATCAACCCCGTTCTGGCCCACATCATTGCCGAAAGTCAGAATGGCGTCGAGATAGGCCGCAACCGCTTCGGCGGTTTGTCCCAGCGCAATCTGCGCCCTCCCGATCCAGAATACAGCCTCGGCCACATTGGCTTCGCCTTTCTTGAGATTCAGATAGTAGTTCATCAAATCGATGATTTCCTGCCACTTGAACTCAAGCTTGTAGACTTTTGCCGCCTGGAAGGCCGCATAGGAGGCCTGTCCCGGATTCACCGCCTTGTCGAGCGCGTTCCGGTAGTCGTCCAGCGCACGGTCAAGCGTATGCGGATCATATTCATCAACGTTCTTTGTCTCGGGGTTGTCCTGGCCATCCTTGGCGGCTTCGATGTCGCCGCGCATGCTGTAGGCTTCCGAAATAAATTCGTGATCCGGATGGGCCGTGATGAACTCGGTGAAGACCGCCTCGGCTTCAGTGGTTTTGTTAAGACCGACCAAGCAAACGGCCCGCCGGAACGTGGAGACGGAATAGTGCTCTCCATCTTCGTATTTGTTTTGGTAGGTTTCGAAGGCATTAAGAGCCCTCTGGTAGTCGGCCGTCATCATGAAGGTCATGCTGCGGTAGTAATAGGCATCGGAAAGCACGGGGCTGTTCGAATAGTTGTCGACAACTTCCCCGAACTGTTCGTCCGAACGAACATAGTCCCTTACCATTAAATAGCCAAAGGCCAGCATGTAGTGGAGGTCCGCAGTGGTCTGCAATTCATCTTCGTCCGTGGTCGGCGGCAATCCATCCACGTATTTTCGCAGGTCAATCACCTTTTCGGGGTTTTCCCTCCCGAGGTTGTCGCGCATCATCGTGGAAATCAGTATGCGCGCGCTCTTGCCGTTGGGCCGCTCCTCAAGATACGCAAGTATCCGCTCCTCGGCGCGAGCGGTTTCCTTTAAATCATACAATATCGCCACCAACTGGAGAATCGAAGCCTCGCCAATGTCGCCGTCGGGATCTTCCGTGTGAAGCATGTCAAAGAGTACATAGCCTTCCCAATAGCGCTTGATCTCCCTGTAGATCAGGCCAATGCGGAACGCCACCTCATCCTCATATGGAGGCAGATTGGAAAGCTCCTCCAGCAGTTCCCTGATACCGTCGAGTTCCTTCACGCGCTCCTTGCGATCCAGTTCGCTAAGCCCGGCCGTCTTCGAAATCACGGCAATGCGGCCATTCGCAAAGTCGATCAGCTCTTCGCGCGGCAAAACCATGCGATAGAGCAACAATGCACGGAGAGGATCATCTGCCTTGAAACGAGCCTTGCCCGCCTTCATCGCGGTCAGGTTCAAGGTGATGTCGTATTTGGAATCCGTTTGGTAGACGCGCGGTATCCAACTCCAGAGCTCGCTCCAGTTTTCGTCTTCCACCAAGGCGCGCACAATCATGACCTGCGTCACTTGCTTGGTCTTGTCATCCGTGCTCTTGTTTGTCGCATAGGTAAGCGGCTTGATGCAGGCTTTCCATTTTTCCCGCTGAAACTGCGCCTGCCCCAGCATGAGGTTGGCATTCAAGCGATCATCCCCCGACAGTTCCGTCATATTGAGCAAACGCCCGGAAATCCTCTCGATCTGCTCCCAATTCTGGACATCGAAAAACCCCTGGGCCATCATGCGAAGAGCCATGCGTTCCTTCTTGCACGGTTCCTGTCCGAGATAGTCGTCAAGCACCGACACGCCGGCGGCGGAATCCCCGGTTTTAAAGAGTGCACGCGCCAACTGGAACCGGCAGTTTTGCAGTACCTCGACTTTTTGAGGGTCGGTCAGCCCCTCCGTGCGCTCAACAGCTTCCTCAAGCGGGGGGATGGCTGCCGAATACTCGCCACGTTGCAGCCTGTTTTGGGCAACGGCCACCAAAGAGGACAGCCCCATCGTGCTAAAATCCTGTGCAAAAGCGGAACAGGCCGAAAATGCGGCCGCAGACAGGAAGATCCGAACCAACTTCCTGAAGAATCGAAAACCAAGCATCATAAATTACCCCTCAAAACAGTCCATTTCCAATACCGATCAAGACCACAACAACACCGCGCGAGCTTCCTAACCCGCCCGTGTCTAATTCCTGCCCGATATGGCACACAAACAAAATTCGTTATTGATGGCAGGTTATATAGCCCATTGGACAATTCAAGATAATTACGGGTAAAAAGCACCTGAATCGCCGGAGTTTGTATTTTGTGCGCGGAGAAACGAGTCGGAATTCGGCCAAAACCGCCTAGCCTGCTCCGCGATCTGTTCAATGTCCCCCGCCCCGATAACCAGAAGCATATCGCCCGCGCGCAGTTCGGATCGGATCTTCGCCCACGCGGTTTCCAGCGTTTGGCAATAGTGCAGCCGCCCGTCCCAAGTCGCAGGAAAAAGGCCCATCAAATCCTTGGTTGCTCCACCCGGAACGGGTTGCTCGGAGGCGGCATAGACCGGGACGAGCCAGAGCTTGTCCATCCCTTGGAAACTAGGGGGAAAATCGGGCCCCAAGGCAAGCGTGCGGGTGTAGCGGTGTGGCTGGAAAACACCGAGCAGGCGTTTGGGTCCCAACTCCTTTGCCGTCTGGATGGTCGCCGCGATTTCGGTCGGATGGTGCGCATAGTCGGAAACGATCCGGATTCCCCCGCCCTCGTACACAGTCTCGAAGCGGCGACGGATCGGCTGGATTTTCCCCAAGGACTGCAAAATCTCGGCCTTGGATTTCCAGTGACGGGAGATCGCCAGCGCAGCGGCGGCATTCCACTGGTTGTGCCTCCCCGGAAGAGGCAACGCAATACGCGATGCGGGAACCGTGAAAGCCTCGCATTTTGGATCGGTGGAGCAAAGCCGACCAGCGATGGGATCGTCGGCGCAGTAGTAGACTTTATGCTTGGTATTCTGGATGAGCTTTTCAAAGCAACCTATGAAGGCCGACTCCGAGGCGTGGTGCTCCATGTGGTCGTATTCTATGTTCGTTATGATGGCAAAGTCGGGCCGGTAGCCTGCAACCGTACCATCGGACTCGTCGGCCTCGACCACCATGATGTTGCCGTCCATGGCAACGCCCTCGACTCCGGCGATTTCGCCACCGACGCAGTAGCCACATCCCAGCACTTGGGCAATCATTGCCGTGGTGGTGGTTTTTCCGTGGGTTCCGCTTACAGCGATGCAGATGCGATCGCGCATGAGCGCGGGCAGCACCTCGCCGCGCAAGGAAACAGGAATGCCAAGCTCCCTCGCCCTGCACACTTCCGGATGCGTGTCGGAAACCGCGGTGGAGCGAACGAGCCAGTCGACCGATTCATCGATATGCGTTTCATGGTGGCCAAGGGAAATCCCGATACCGTTTTTCCGCAACCACTCTGTTTGCCGGTTTTCCTGCAAGTCGCAACCGCTTACGGCAAACCCGCGCTCCTTGAGCAGAAAGGCTACACCGGCCATGCCGATGCCGCCCGCGCCGATCAAATGGACGTGGCCGCCCTTTTCAATGCACTCTTTTGCTCGATCAACCGGATTCATGTTTCAGGTTTCAGCATCCCGCCCACCTTTTCCAGCAGGTCGGCCAAGCGGCCGGCCGCGTTGGGTTGCGCCCGCTTCTTCATGGCGGCCGCCATATGGCCGAGCCGCTCGGGCTTTTCGTATATCCGGACAAGGTAGTCGCGCAGCCACGTGGAGGTAAGATCCTCCTGCGCGATCACGTCCGCCGCGCAAAAATCCTGAAAAACGCGCGCGTTGCCCATCTGGTGGTTGCGCACGGCAAAGGGGTATGGAACAAGCAGGGCCGGCAGGGCAAAAGTGGCTAGCTCGGCGCAAGTGGCGGCACCGGACCGGCAGATCGATAGATCGACATTGAGGTAGAGATCGCCCATATGCTGCACAAAATGATGTACATTGGCTGGAATTCCGGCCTGCCGGTATATCGCCTCCACCGCATCGCTGTTTTGCAAGCCCGCGATATGCTCGACCTCGATGGCCACGCCCTTCTCGACCGCCTTCGCAATCGCTGCGGGAACAATTTCGTTGAGCATTTGCGCGCCCCGGCTGCCCCCCATCACAAGCACACGCAGCGGATCGCCCTCGCGCCGTTCGCGGCGCGGCTGCAAGCTGGCGTGTTGGAGTTCCTGACGCAACGGCATGCCCGTGGTTTCAATGTTGCGGTGCTTGAGATAGAACCGGGACTTTTCAAAGCTAACTGCGACGGTTTCCGCCTTGCGCGCCAACAGCGACACCGCCCGGCCCGGCAGGAGATTGGCTTCGTGAAGCACATAGGGAATTCCAAGCTTCCTGGCGGCCTTGACCGGACCAAACGAGGCATAGCTCCCCATGGCGAGAACCACATCGGGGCGATCTTCCCGCATGGGTTTGATTGCCAACCGATACGCCTTGAACAACTTGAAAAGCGTCATCACACTGCGCCATGAAACACCAAACTGGAAGCCCTCCGACGGGATCGTGATTATACGGCCGGTCCATTCCTTTACGGCATCGCTCTCGATATCCTTGCCGGCCAGCCAGAGGGTGACATCATGCCCGCGATCCAACAGCTCCCGCCCGGTTGCCAAGCCCGGAAATATGTGCCCTCCGGTACCGCCGCAAGCGATTGCGATTTTCAGTTTGTTTCCCATTCAACTTCCACTCCGCAAATAAAGGAGCAGGTTTTAGCACGCACCCTCCTTAATTGACACGATAATTTATTGATGAAAGCCCCCTCAGCCCTATAATTGCCAGCAATTAATTGTGGAGTTTACCATGGAAGAACTAGACCCGATCAAACTGAAAGCGGAACTCGACCAGTTCAAAAAGGAGAAGGAAAAGATACGCCAGCTCATGGGGCAGATCGGCGGAAAAAACACCGAAAAGCGCGACAAGCGGGTTAACCATGTTTTCATTGCCCTGATCCTTATCCTGTTCCTTCTGGACATGGCCCGGCACGTTGTGCACATCGAAATTCCCCTGCCCCCGCTCTTCTCGTTGCAAATCGGCATCCTGCTCGTCTCCATGAAAATCATCTGGATGATGCACAAATCCACCAAGGTGGAGCACTTTCAATTCTGGATCCTCAACTCGATCGAATACCGGCTCAACGATGTCGCCAAGCAACTCCGCAGCTTGGAGAAAACCGTCGATAAATACCACACCGAAGAAGAAAGTTCGTAGTTCCACCTTTAGGCGGCCTATCCTACGGGGCCATGCGTGGATTCCGCCTAAAGGCGGGACTACATGCCTTTTCGGAACGGCAACACCGCATCCAGCGAATCCGCACCGGCGATGAGCATCAATAAACGGTCGACGCCGAGGGCGACGCCGCCGGACGGAGGCATTTTTCCCAGGGCTTGGACGAAGGCTTCGTCAATGGGATAGGTTTCCTTGCCGAGCGCCTTGCGCTGCTCGGCGCATTCCTCGAAGCGGCGACGCTGCTCGACCGGGTCGGTCAGCTCGGAGTAGGCGTTGGCGATTTCGACCCCGTCGATGTATAGCTCCCAGCGTTCGGCCACAAGCGGGTTGTCCGGCTTGCGACGCGAGAGCACGGCGGCTTCGATGGGATAGTCGATGAGCACCACCGGCCCGGCAAATTGCTTTAATGCCGGCTCGACCTTTTCGACGAGGTCGATATCAAACCGGTCTTCGTCGTAGTGGCCAATGGGGTCCCACCCGGAAAACTCCATGAAGGCATCGGATACGGCCAGCGTTTTCCAATCGGTGGAACATGCGGGCCAAACAGCGGAAACCAGCGCCTTCGCGTCGGCCAGAACATCCATGTAGTCGGCGTTGGCGCGGTACCACTCGAGCATGGTGTATTCGGGATGGTGCAATGGACCAAACTCCCCGCGCCGAAAGCATTTTCCAACCTCGAAGATCTTTTCGTGCCCGGCGGCGAGCAGCTGCTTGTGGAAGATTTCGGGGGAAGTGCGCAGGAAATGGTCGCCGCTCGGTTCGGCATCGATATGCAGCTCCATGCAAGGAACCTTCAACCGGATAGGCGTCTCGACCTCGGCAAAGCCGCGTTCATAAAAAAACGCCCTGATGCGGCGCATCACGGCGTCTCTCAGCGTTATGCTGTTGGTGGACATTAGCCCTTGGACACGCGGTCGGCATAGGTGCCGGTGCGGGTGTCGATGCGGATGGTGTCGCCTTCGTTGATGAAGATCGGAACGTTGATTTCGTAGCCGTTGGTCAGCTTGGCGGGCTTCATGACGTTGGTGGCGGTGTCGCCGCGGGCGCCGGGCTCGGTTTCGGCAATCACCATCTCCACAAAGTTCGGCAGGGTGATGTCGAGCGCGCGGTCGTCGTGGAAGAGGATCTCCACCTGCATGTCGTCGACAATAAAGTTCTTGAGATCGCCAATGAGCTCCTCGCCCAGCAAGGCTTCCTCATAGGTTTCGTTGTCGGAGAAAACATAGTTGACGCCGTCGATGTAGGAAAAGGTATAGTCGCGCGAAATCAGCGAGCAGCGATTTACCTTTTCGACGGAGCGGTAGGTCTTGTCGAACTGGTTTCCGGTAACGAGGTTCTTGATTTTGCAACGATAGAGCGCCTGGCCCTTCCCCGGCTTGGAGAATTCAAAGTTGGTGATCACGCAGGGATCGCCGTCGATTTCGATTTTCAACCCTTTTTTCAGGTCGGATGCACTGTACATAGGTTTCGCCTCTTAGTTCTGAATGTTAAAAAGAGCGCGCATTATGCAGAACCCCCGAGTCCCTGCCAAGTGGTTTTTTGCAACCCGCCGATGGGGGGAAATGCTGCGCCAAATAAAAAAAACTGCGAAAAAACATGGCGAATTTTGAACAAACACCCTATTAATTATCCATACAGATTGGGTTAGCCAGAGGATGCAGGGTTGCATCGCGAACATTGCAAGGAGCATAGGAACATGAAGAGAGCATTGGGCATCATGATGGTTGGGGCACTGGTGGCAAGCATGGCAACCACTGCCGGGGCAAAATCCGAAAGGAAGAACACACCAAAAAACACCCGTGCCGCGGAAGAAGCCGTAAGGGCCGCGGGCGCGGAACATTTCCCCGAAAAAATGAAAATCCGCAAGGTGGGTTCCCTTAAAGTGGAGGACACATACTTCCATCTCTATTGCGGCGTATTGAAGAAGGGTGGCTACCATGCGATCGTTTTCGACAACACCCCGAAGTATCTTGGCTACTACAAGACCGAATACGAACCCGTCAACTATGAAGAGGGTGCGATTTTGGTGGATATGGAGGATAGCGACGAGGATGGAAACACCCGGTACGAAAAAATCCGTGTCAAAGAAACCGGTCCTACCGACAACACGCGTATTGATGGCATGGCGGTGAAGTTCATTAAAGCACCTGAAAAAAAGGTCGTGAAGGCGGAGGAAGGAACCGAGTCCGGTGATGCATCCGGTCCTGTCTTCCGCGAATGGACCATTAATAAAACCGTGGTACGGGCTGTGTATGTGAGCCAGACCTTCGGAAAAGTCACGTTGAGGGCCGAGGCAAGCGGAGCCGTGAAGGCCTTCCCCATTTCATCGCTTTCCGATGAAGATAAAGAGTACATAAAGCAATTTAAATAGGGACAATCCGGCCCGAAACCAAAGAACCGCCATGAGGCGGTTCTTTTTTTGCATAAAAAAACCTCTCGCAGGGAGAGGCTTTTAGACAGAAATTCCAGAATTGCTACTTGGCTTTCTTTGCGGCGCATTTTTCGCATGCTTGCTTATCGGTGCATTTCGTGCAGGCCGCTTTATCTGCTTTCTTTGCGGTGCATGCCGAGCAAGCCGCTTTCTTGCTATCTGCTTTCTTTGCTTTGCATCCGCAACTATCGCAGGCAAGCGCCGCAGAACCAGCAACCATCAGGGCAACCATTGCAATACTTAGTACTTTTCTCATAACCCATCTCCTTTTGTTGGTTAATATTATGCGGTGTTTGACCCTGTAGTCTTCACCACGTTCAATACATTAACAACATAATCGCATTTGTCACGTATAACTCAGGCGCATATCGCGGGCTGCCTTCACTTCGTCGAGGCGACCAACGGGCGTAGTGATGGGGGCCTGACGCAACTTATCCGGATCGTTCTTCGCCAGTTCGACCAGCTCTTCCATCACGCTCACAAAATTGTCGAGCACATCGCGGTCTTCGCTTTCGGTAGGCTCGATCATGATTGCTTCCGGCACGTTGAGCGGGAAGTAGACCGTTGGTGGATGAATGCCACGGTCAATCATGCCCTTGGCAAGATCAAGGGTGTGGATGCCATACTGTTCCAGAATCTTTCCGGAGAAGACAAATTCGTGCATGCAGCGCCCGTTGTCTTCCACGCCAAAGAGCGGGCGCAGTTTTTTCTGGAGATAGTTGGCGTTGAGCACCGCTCGGTTGCTGGTTCCCAGCATGCCCTCGCGACCCAGCATCAAGAGGTAGACATAGGCCCGCGCAATGATGCCGAAGTTGCCATAGAACGGGGCGATGTAGCCGATGCTCTTGGGCTCGTCGTAGTTGAGCGCATAGATTCCGTCCTCCACCTTGATCACGCGCGAAACAGGGAGGTATGGCCGCAACTTTTCCACCACTCCCACAGGCCCCGCACCCGGGCCTCCGCCACCGTGGGGTGTTGAAAACGACTTGTGCAGGTTAAGGTGGCAGACATCAAAACCCATATCGCCCGGCTTGTAGCGGCCCATGATGGCATTGAAGTTGGCGCCATCGTAGTACATCAACCCATCCACTTCGTGGACGGCATCGCAGATTTCCTTGATGCGCGTATTGAACACACCCAGCGTATTCGGACAGGTGAGCATAACCCCGGCGGTCTTTTCGTTGAGCGCCGCCTTGAACAGGTCAAAGTCCATCATTCCCTTATCGTCTGACGGGATCGTGACCACATCGTAGCCCGCCAACTGTGCGCTGGCGGGGTTGGTGCCGTGCGCGGAGTCGGGAATAATAATGTGGTCCTTCTCGTTGCCGCGATCCTTGTGGTAGGCCGCCATCATCATTACACCGGTCAACTCGCCGTGCGCCCCGGCCATCGGCTGTAGCGTAAACTCGTCAAGCCCCGTGATTTCGGAAAGCAAGCGCTCCATGTTGTAGAGGATTCCGAGCGAACCCTGCGTCAGCAACCCGCCGCCATGCAACTGGGGCCACAAGGGGTGGACCCCGGTCAACTCCGGCAAGCTGGCGGCCGCCTCGCACGCCTTGGGATTGTATTTCATGGTGCAGGAACCCAGCGGATAGAAGTGGGTGTCGATGGAAAAATTCATGCGCGAGAGCGCCGTGAAGTGCCGCACCACTTCAGGCTCCGAAACCTCCGGAAGCTCCGCCGGCGCACTGCGCAGATATTCAGATGGAATCTCCTTCGCCGATGATAGCTTGATCGAAGACGTTGGAACCCCGGGGCGACCGGGTGACGATTTTTCGTAGATTAGTTTCATAGGGCGTATTCCGTATTTCAAATTCGAGAGGATAAACGTACTACGTAGCATGCAGAACGCTTTCTAATTTCGCGGCCAGAATATCGATTTCTTCCTTCGTCCGTTTTTCGGTACAAGCAACCAACAGAACGTTGTCCATGCCCTTGTAGTAGCGGCCGACGGGGAAACCGGCGGCGATGCCTTGCTCGACGAGGGCGCTGACGACCTCGGAGGCGCTCTTCGGCAACCGCACGGCGAACTCGTTGAAGAAGGGGCGGTCGAAGGCCGGCTCGACGCCGTCGATGGCGGTGAGCTTGTCCCATGCATAGCTTGCGCGATCCATGCACTGGTGGCCGAGGTCGACGAAGCCCTCTTTTCCGACGAGCGAAAGGTAGATGATGGCGCGCAGAGCGCAGAGCTGCACGTTGCTGCAAATGTTCGACGTGGCCTTTTCGCGGCGGATGTGCTGCTCGCGTGCCTGCAAGGTCAGCACGTAGCCGCGCCGTCCCTGGGCATCTTCGGTTTCGCCGACGATGCGGCCGGGCATCTTGCGCACCAGCTTTTTCCTCACGGCCATGAAGCCGAGGTATGGGCCGCCAAAGTTAAGCGGCAACCCCAGACCCTGCCCTTCCCCGGTGACGATATCCGCGCCCATGGCGCCGGGGGTTTCAACGTGCGAGAGCGCTGTGGGATAAACCGACATGATGGCCAGCGCCTTGACGGCATGAACGCTGTCGATCAGCCCGGTCAGGCTGTCGAGGCAACCAAAAAAGTTGGGGTTTTGCAGGACAACCGCACCAACGGAGTCGTCGAGTGCTGCGGCATAGGCCGCGCGGTCGGCGATGCCATCTTTAGAGAGCGCGACTTCCTGATAGTCGATGGAAAGGTTTTGCGTGTAGCAACGGAGCATTGCGCGATAGATTGGGCTGACGCCTTCGTCGACGAGCACCTTGTTGCGGCGGGTCTGGCGCAGGGCCATCACGATGCCTTCGAAGAGCGCGGTGCCGCCATCGAAGAGCGAGGCATTGGCCACGTCCATATCGGTGAGGCGGCAGATCGCCGTCTGGTATTCAAACGCGGCTTGCAACGTGCCTTGCGAGGCTTCGGGCTGGTACGGCGTATAGGCAGTGTAGAATTCGCCGCGGCTGGAGAGTGCGTCGACAGCCGCCGGAATGTAGTGGTCGTAGAAACCAGCACCGCAGAAGTTCACCAAATCGGTGGAGTTTTTCGATGCGATCTTGCGGATAAGCTGCATCATCTCCATTTCGGAGAGGCCTTCGGGCACATCCAGGGTTTCGGAGCGGAGTTCATCGGGGATTGCGGAAAACAGGTCGTCGAACCCGGTGATTCCCAAACTCTGGAACATCGCATCCTGATCCTGCTCGCTCGTCGCGCAAAAGGGTGTTTTTTTCATTATAGTTCCTTATTACGTCTGCGTATTCCGTATATAAGATACGCGTTTATTCGCGGTTTACTATCCTCGGGCGGTGCCGTCTTTGTAGAACGGGAGGCTGACGACGGTTGCGGGGAAGCGCTTGCCGCGGATCTCAACCTGCAACGTTTGGCCTTCTTCGGCAAATTGGGCATCGACAAAAGCGGTGGCGACGGCGACGGCGAGGCTGGGGGCGACGGAACCGCTGGTAACTTCGCCAATCTCGGTGTCGTTGCAGAAAACCTTGTCGTGGCCGCGTGCCGCGCGCTTCGACTCGAACCGCAGGGCCACCAGCAGTTGCTTCGGGTTTTCGAGGTCGGCCTGCACAGCGGCATAGCCGGTAAACTCTTTCTTCTTACTGATGAACATGCCGCGCGTCGTGGCGGCGGGGGTGCGGGTGTCGCAGAGTTCGTGGCCGTAGAGCGGGTAGCCCATTTCGAGGCGGAGCGTATCGCGCCCGCCAAGGCCTCCCGGTTCGAGCAGCTCATGATCAAGGAGCTTGTTCCACAGCGGAGCGGCGAATTCGTTGGCCACATAGATTTCGTAGCCCCATTCCCCGGTGTAGCCCGTGCGGCTTAACAGACAGGTGACCCCGTCCAGTTCAACCTCTTCGGCACGGAAAAACCCGAGGTTGGGAAGTTTGCAACCGAACACCTCTTCAATCACCTCGCGCGACTTGGGACCTTGTACATCGAGCTTGGCGGTTTCAGCGGAAATATCCGTAAATGTAGTGTCGGGCGAAATTTGGCTTTTGATCCATTCGGCATCGCCCTCAAGGGTTCCGGCATTGACGACGAGCATGTAGCGGGCGGTGCCGAGCCGGTAGCAGGTGAGGTCGTCGATGGTGCCGCCGTCGTTGTTGAGCATGAAGCCGTAGCGCACCTGGCCGATATCCAGCGATGCGATATTGCAGGTGAGCAAGTCCTCTAGATCCTGTAGCACATTCGGGCCGGACAGCTCGAATTCACCCATGTGGCAAATATCGAAAACCGAGGCCTTTGCACGGGTGTGCAGGTGCTCCTGAAGGATACCGGAATACTGGATGGGCATGTCCCATCCGCCAAACTCGCCCATGCGGGCACCGAGCTCGATATGATGTTGATGGAGGGGGGTTTTTTTCATAATCGCGCACTATAGGTAAAGGACCGACCTGCCGCAATCGGAATTTAATCCCAATCGTTCCCCGCCGAAAAAACAGGATATCCATCCCCTTTTTCCACCCCGTTTTTCAAGAAAGGCATTGAGAGAATCCCCCTCTCTGGTATGATTCTCGGATGGGAATGAACAAACATGTTTTCATGGGCGGTGTTATAGGGATCTATACCGCTTTATTCATTGCCACCTTCGATACATGGCCTGATTCCGTGTTGATTTCAACCGTGGCCCTAATCGGCCTTTTCGGGTGGTTCTATGGCACTCGAATCGGCCTTCTAACCATTGCTCCATTCATCCTGCTCAACACCGCGATCCTTTTCCTTGTTTCCGGCGATCTGTACGACATCCTCCAGACCTACAACCCCACCGGAATCATCCTATCCATGGTGGGTGTGCTCGTGACCGGATACCTGCACGATTCCCAAAAAGAGCTAAACCGACTGAAAGCAGGCCTATCGAAACGCGTGGATGATGCGACCGACGAATTGAACAAGCTCACCCAACAGCTCATCGACTATGATGAAAAGGAACGCATCACAATGGGCCAGAATCTGCACGACGGTGTTGGGCAATACCTCACCGGCATGCTGCTTCACAGCGAAGCGCTCAGCTTCAAACTGCGGGAGGCGCAACACTCGGAGGCCGACCTGTCGGAAAGAATGACACAAAGGATAAGAAAGAGCATGCGGATCATCAGGCAACTTTCCCGATCCCAACTACCCATCCAACTCACGGAAACCACCCTAGGGGACGCACTGGAAGAAATGACATCGTATTTCATCGAAATTTCGTCGTTGAGTTTCCGTCTGGAGCACACCGGAAGCACGATGGACCTTCCTGTTGCCACGGCGCAACATTTGTACAGGATTGCGCATGAAACCATCTGCTGTGCCATCTACAAGTATCAGGCAAAGAACGTGGAGATCAGACTCGTTGTCCGGGAAGATTATTGCCGGATGAAGATTGAAGTCACAAAAACAACCCAACCCCCTCCCCCTTTATCCGATCTCATCGGAAAATCCATGAAATACCGCGTCAAGGCCATCGGTGGAAAACTCGCCATCACCACTCCTTCGGAAGGCGGATTCCGACTGGAATGCTCTACGGTTTTCGGAAAGGAAACCAAATGATCCGGATAGGTGGCCAACGTTTCGAAGACACGCTGAACGGCTTGGCAGCACACGCGGAGCAGCGGTTGGAGAAGTATCGGTTTTTGTTTCTCGGAACCGCGGGGCTGGCCTACATGGCCTTCACCATCGTCGGCTACCCTTGTTGCGGCGAATCGGTAATGCTGCCGAGCATCCTGCTTTGCGGTTTGGCCACGGGGTTGTACAATTATAGGGTTGGCTTGCTGGTTTGTGTCCTCTCGCAGCCCTTCAACATGCTGGTGATGATGTACCATCTCGATAACCTGCAAGGTTGGCATAGCGGACTGGAACCCGGTGGATTCGCCGCCCAGTTGATTGCCGTGCTGTGTATCGCCGTGGCGAAAAGCAATCTCAAGAAGACGCTTGAATTGACGGAAACCATGGAAAACCGCATTCGGCAGAGAACCAAGGAACTGCAGGAAATCACCGAATACATAATAAACCACGCCGAAGCCGAACGCGCCAAGGTCGCGGAAAAACTCTGCAACATCGTGGACTACCAACTAACCGGACTGCTCTATCACAGCGAGACTCTTATGAACTTCCTCGCCTATACCGATGCGCCTCAAGTGGTTGAGGCCGTAAAACTGGTGAGGATTGCCGAGCAAAACATCGAACAGGTCGAAAACCTGACCAAGAAACTTTCGCTGCAAACCATCATGGAAGCCGGGATCAAACAGACTCTCCATAAAATGTGCGCTGATCTGGAAGAAACTACCGGCACCCGGTTCTCGGTGGCCATCAGCGACCGGCACCGGGAAATCCCAAGACAGATCACCCTGCCCATCTACCGTATCGCCCACGAAGCGGTAACCAATGCACTCCGGCACGGAAAAGCCTCCCATATCGATATCCAGCTGGAGCTGGATGATGAAACCCTCTCGCTAACGATCATCAACGACGGCCTCCCGATGCCGGATTCAACCACCGAAGGCCTCGGCTTGAAACTCATTCGCCAGCGGGCGGAAAACATCAATGCCGACATTCGGTACGATAGTGAAAAATCCGGGGGAACCATTTTCAAATGCGTTTTAAAGCGGAACAACGACACTGGATAAAAAAGCTTTCCGCCATATGCGGCAACCGCTAAAACGCACCTATGAATTCACTGCTCATCGCCGTAGCCACGGTCGCCCTCTACCTCGTTGCCTACAACACCTATGGGCGCTTTTTGGCGCGACGGATATTCAAAATCGACCCAGAGGCCAAATGCCCGAGCGAGGTCCACCACGATGGCATTGACTTTGTCGCGACCGACAAGCTCGTGCTCTTTGGCCATCACTTCACCTCCATCGCAGGCACCGGTCCCATCGTTGGCCCCGCCATCGCCATCATCTGGGGCTGGGTTCCAGCCCTCGGGAAAAAACATCCCGCCACCTTCATCGCCGTCTTCACCGCGCTGCTCCTCGCCTTTTCCAGCGGGAGCGACGGAAAAGGCGCGCTCTCGCTCTGGCCGCTTTTCGGATCCGTCAACCAGCTCCTCGCCAGCATGGCCCTGCTCGTCATCACCATCTGGCTCGCCCGCAAAAACCGCCCCATCGTCTACACCGGCATCCCCTTGGTCTTCATGGTCGCCATGACGAGCTGGGCCATGAGAACCAACCTCGTCCGTTTCTACGACCAAGGCAAATGGACCCTCCTCATCATCGGAGCCATCATCGTCCTGCTCCAGCTTTGGATGGTGGTCGAGGGCATCATCGTGCTTGCGCGCCTACGCCGAAAAGCATAGTTTCCCGCCAATTGAACGGAGAATTCCATGAACGATCTATACACAAATCTGCTGTCTAAACTCGGCGAAGACCCCACCCGAGAAGGCCTGCGCGACACCCCCGACCGCGCAGCCAAAGCCATGGAATTCCTGACCCAAGGCTACCATCAAAAGCTTGAAGACGTCATCAACGACGCCATCTTCACCGTCGAAGACAACCACATGGTCATCGTCAAGGATATCGAGTTGTACAGCCTCTGCGAACACCACATGCTCCCCTTCTTTGGAAAATGCCACATCGGCTACATCCCCGAAGGCAAGGTGCTCGGTGTCAGCAAGCTCGCGCGCATCGTCGACCTCTTCGCCCGCCGCCTTCAAATCCAGGAGCGCCTCACCAACCAAGTGGCCAAGTCCATCATGGACACCCTTGCCCCCGAAGGCGTCGGCGTCGTGATCGAAGCCCAGCACTTGTGCATGATGATGCGCGGCGTCGAAAAACAAAACTCCTGCATGGTCACCTCCGCCATGCTTGGCAGCTTCCGGAACGAACCCTCCACCCGCAACGAATTCCTCCAACTGATCAGGCAATAGCCCGTCCCATACCGACCCTCACCATTCGAGATGCCACCGAAAACGACTCGGCCTTGATCCTTGGGTTTATCAAGAAACTGGCCCGGTACGAAAAGGCGGAACATGAAGCCGTGGCCACGGAAGCCGACATCCAAACCTCTCTGTTTGGCAGCGACGCCACCGCCCACGCCTTGGTTTGCGAATTCAAGAACGAACCCATTGGTTTTGCCGTCTACTTTTTCAACTACTCAACATGGCTCGGCAAGCGGGGCCTGTATCTCGAAGATCTGTATGTTTCCCCCGAACACCGGGGCTTGGGAGCCTGCCAATCACAATCTCTGTTTTTTTTATATGATATATCATATATTTAGCCCTATTTATGCCATTATAGCGGCTGTTTTATATCATAAACGCATAATATATTCAGGACCTTTCCTTGGAAGAAACCCGGTATTCAAAGCGAAAAAACCGCTACACAGCATTAGGGGTCAATCCTGAATGACACTAAGTTAAGGAATTTTAGAATTCTTTTAGGGCTCTATGCATGGGCTTGCGTTGGCTGGGGATCTACCGTAGACGAGTGCTTCCAGCCTCGTTTGATTTAGGCTAGGCGTATTATATGCTGAACGAGGCTGGAAGCACTCGTCTACGATAAAGACAGGTTGGCCTGCAACCATCCATATACCCATCAAACCATCCGCAATCGGTAGGATATACGTCCTAACGAAACGCTAACCATTTAGTGTTAGTAAACCACTCGGGTTTTGCTAGGTTCGCCGTGCAATTTTCAAGCCATCTCATTAAGGGGAAATCCATGGACGTTAGTTTTTTTCAAATCGCTTTATCCGTAATCGGGGGATTGGGAATATTCCTGCTGGGCATGAAGCACATGTCGGAAGGCCTGCAGGCCGTCTCCGGCGACCGCTTGCGCAAGATTATCAACTTCGCCACAAACAACCGATTCATCGGGGTGTTCGTAGGCATGCTCATAACGATGCTCGTCCAATCCAGCTCCGTGACCACCGTGATGGTGGTCGGCTTCGTAAACTCCTCGATCATGAGCCTGATGCAGGCCATCGGCGTCATTCTCGGCGCCAATATCGGCACCACCATCACCGGATGGATCCTGGTCCTGAACATTGGGAAATGGGGCCTTCCCATCCTTGGAATCTCGGCTTTTTTCTTCCTTTTCTCCAAGAACGAACGCGTGCGCTACATCGGCATGACCATTATGGGCATCGGCATGGTTTTCTATGGCCTCGAACTCATGAAAAACGGTTTTAAACCGCTCCGCTCGCACGAAGAATTCAACGCGTGGTTTCAGGCCTTCCAGGCCACATCCTATCTGGGCATCATTAAATGCGCCGCCGTCGGCTGCATCCTGACCATGATCGTACAATCCTCCTCGGCTACGCTAGGTATCACCATCGGTCTGGCAGCCATGGGGGTGATCGAGTTCAGGACGGCCGCCGCGCTGGTCATGGGCGAAAATATCGGCACCACGGTCACCGCCCTGATCGCCTCTATCGGCACCACCACCAATGCCAAGCGGGCGGGCTACGCCCACTTTTTCTTCAATATGATTGGTACGGCGTGGTTTATCGCCCTATTCCCAATAGCCATCTTGGGCCTGTCCAATCTTGTGGCATGGAAAACCGGCTTCAATCCGCTGGAAATCAGCATTGATTCAATGGATGAAAAGAAATTCGGCATGGTTATTACCGCCGGCATCGCCCTCACCCACACCACCTTCAACGTAGCCAACGTGCTGCTCTTCCTGCCCTTCGTCGGCCTACTCGCCAAATTCGTCACAAAATTGGTTCCCGAAAAGAAAACCAAGGAAGTCGGGCACCTCACCTATCTCGACGTACGCATGCTCGACACCCCGTCGCTCGGCATCGTTCAATCGCAGGGGCAACTCAACTTCATGGCCGAGAGCGTGGAGGGCATGATGGATCAACTGAAGGAATGCCTCGGCGGAGAGGCAACGACCAAAATCGAGGGCAAGATTTTCCACCGCGAAGAAATCCTCGACAACGTCCAGAAGGAAATCTTCCTTTTCCTCAGCAACATGGTTTCCGGGCAGGTTCCACACGAAGTCACCACCAAGGCGCACATGCAGATGCGCATTGCCGATGAATACGAATCGCTCAGCGACTATGTTACAAACGTCCTCAAGGGCATCAAAAAACTGAAAGAGAACCAGATGAAGATCGAAGGCCCCGCACAAGACAAGTTGCTGGCCCTGCACGCCCGCGTTTCCTCCTACATCAGCAAGGTCAACCAAACCATGAAGGATGAGAACCAGGATCATCTGGCGTGGGCCATCACCGAAGGGGCGGCCATTGGACAACTCATGAAAGATTCGCGCCGCGAACATCTCGAACGGCTACAGAAGGAGGAGGTCTCGCCCCTCTTTAGCCTCGCCTACACCGACATGCTCAACTTCTACCGCCGCATGAAGGACCACGCGCTCAATATTGCCGAGGTCGTTTCCGGTGAAAAATAGGGAATGAGGCGTGGCCCGGAAAAATCACGTTTCACGCCTCACTTTTGAAGTTTCATCCTGAATCATTAGCGATATCTCGGGCAAAGGTGTAGTGCGGGGCTCTCTGCTTGCAGAGGGCGCGCCCCCTGCGGGAGGCACGCGCTCACCCACAGGGCGAAGAAAACACAGGATCGCTAATGATTGAGGTTTCAGATTCCTTTCCTCCTTCCCCTTACCCCGGATTCTGCTAAATTCCCTGCGCAATTTTTCAATGGCAAAGGGAACCTATGATTCTGGATATTCTGTTCAAGGTGGTCGGCGGACTCGGTATTTTCCTGCTGGGCATGAAATACATGTCGGAAGGCATGCAGGCGGTCGCCGGAAGCCGGTTGCGCAAGATGATCAGCGCGGTGACGGACAACCGCATCATGGCCTGCGCCATGGGAACGCTCATCACCGGGATCGTGCAATCGAGTTCTGTGACGACCGTGATGGTCGTCGGATTCGTGAACAGCGGTTTCATGACCCTGATACAGGCGATCGGCGTCATTCTCGGCGCCAATATCGGCACCACCGTCACCGCCTGGATCATTGCACTCAAGATCAGCAAGTTCGGGCTCCCGCTACTCGGCGTGGCCGCCTTCTTTTTCCTCTTTTCAAAGCGCGAACGCGTGCGCTACACGGCAATGGCCTTGCTGGGCCTGGGCATGGTTTTTTTCGGACTCACAACCATGGGAGACGCCTTCAAGACTCCCGAGGTCAATGAATACCTGAAGCAAGCCTTCACCGTCATGGACGGCACCACCTATATGGGCGTCATGAAGTGTGCCTTCTTCGGCTGCCTCGCCACCATGATCGTACAATCCTCCTCGGCCACCATCGGCGTCACAATCGTATTGGCGCAGGGCGGAATCATCGGGTTCGACACCGCGGCGGCACTCGTGCTCGGCCTGAACATCGGCACCACCGTCACGGCCTTCCTCGCCTCCATCGGCACCTCCACCAATGCCAAGCGGGCGGCCTATGCGCATATTATTTTCAACGTGATCGGTACCCTCTGGCTGATCCCCTTCTTCTTTAAGTATGTAGACGGAATCGATTGGATCTTCGGCCACCTGCAAGGTTTCTTCGCACGAACGCAGGGAGACTGGGACGACGTCACGGCCAAGATCGCCTTGGTGCATACCGGCTTCAACCTCATCAACGCCATCATCTTCCTTCCGCTCATGAAACCGCTCGCCCGCCTGGTCGAGAAACTCGTACCCGAAAAGAAGGTGGACGAAATAAACCGCCTCACCTATTTCGACATCCGCATGCTCGACACGCCCGCACTTGGCATCGTGCAGTCGAGAAAACAAATCCTGTTCATGGCCGAGAGCGTCGAAAACATGGCCGATTGGCTCGGCGAAGTCCTCGTCAGCGACGAACCGATCGACGACCTTGAACACAAAATCTTCCACTACGAAAGCATTCTTGACAACGTCCAGAAAGAGATCGTGGTCTTCCTCAGCGAAATGATGACCGGGCAAATCCCGCACGACGTCATGGAAGAAGCCCGCCGCGAAATGCGCATGGCCGACGAATATGAAAGCCTCAGCGACTATCTCGTCAACGTCCTGAAGGGCCATATAAAACTACGTACCAACCAATTAAGCTACTCGGAAGAAGGCCGGCAGGAACTCATCAACCTGCACGGAAAGGTGGTTGAATACATCCGAATGGTCAACGCCGCCGAACGGGACGAAAACGCCGACATCCTCGGCAAGGCCCAGTCGGACAGCGAAATCATCACCCGCCAAATGAAGGAATACCGCAGCCTGCATCTCCTGCGGCTGTCGGAAAGCAAGGCCTCGCCGCTGAGCAGCCTGGTCTTTACCGACATGCTCAACAACTACCGCCGCATGAAAGACCACGCCCTCAATATTGCCGAGGTCATCGCTGGCGAAAAATAGGGAATGAGGCGTCACGCCTCATTCTAACCCCCTTCTCATATTCCCCTAACATTCAGAACCTACCTTTGGGCTCATGCAAAGGGGGGAAATGAAAAGAGCGGAAACAAAGCCCGGATATCTTCCGGGACTGAAAAGAAGGTTTCCAGTTCCCTTTGCTCTTGATTTGATGCCTGCGGCTTGACTGCAAGTCCTTTCAGGAAAAACCCAAACCAGAGGAAAAAACATGAACAAGAAAACCATATTCACCATCGCACTCGGCATTGCCATTTCCGCCGGATGGGCTGTTGCCGAAGAGGCCACCGAGCCCTCGGTTTATGACAAAATCTGGGGCTACGGCACATTCATCGACAACGATGAAGCGGCGATTGTCCAGAAACTGGCTCTGACGGGTCGCCTGCAGGGGGACGCCTATTCGTTCAGAAGCGAAAATTCTTCATACGAAGATGTTGAATGGCGACGATTCCGATTCGGTTTCAAGGCAGAAATTTTCCAGGACTTTGTTCTGCACAGTGAACTGGACTTCGACATGAACGAGGGCGATTCCGGCGACTGGGATGCATTCTACAACCGCCTGACCGATACCTATCTGGGATGGAAACCCTCAAAAGCCGTGAACGTGAAACTGGGCAAGCAGTCCGCCGGATTCACCCTCGACGGTGCAACTTCGTCCAAAAAGCTCATTGTGCCGGAACGCAGCATTGTTGCCGGCAACCTCTGGTTCCCCACCGAGTACTTCACCGGCGCATCCGTTTACGGCGATAAGGAAGGCGTGTCCTACAAAGTGGGTGCTTTCTCTTCGAGCGGCGAAGCGGAACTCGGACACTTCGACAGCGGCTACTTCGCCTTGCTTTCCGCCGGAATCGACATTGGAGAAAAAGGTTCGCTCCGCATGGACTACGTGTACAACGACCCAGACTACACCAGCGACTACAAGGACTACAAAGGCAAGAACGCAGTTGGAACCAAAGACCACGAACATGTCGCCGCTCTGGTCTACAAACAGATGATTAGTGAGAAACTCGGACTCTGGTCGGACATCGCCGTGACAAAAGGAATTGCCGACACCGACGCCGGCATCGACCAAAGCGACCTGCTCGGTATTGATATCATGCCCTTCTACAACTTCACCGACACTCTTCAGCTGGTCGTTCAGTATGCAGGCGTGACCAGTCTCGACAATCAATCGGATGTCAAGATGTCTCGCTACGCCGGGAAAAATGCTGGGGATAAAGTGGCAACTTCCCACAACCTGTTGCTCGGCTTCAACTGGTACCTCTACGGCCACAAGCTCAAATGGCAAAATGCGGTTGAATATAACTACGGGAAAACCCTGTCAAAAACCGGTGAAGACTACAACGGATACGGAGCAACCTCGGCTCTCCGCATCAGCTGGTAATACGGACCCGACGCTGTAGGCCGGGTGCCCCACCCGGCGGCCCAGCACCGCCCATCCGCACCGTTCCGACAACTCGTCCCCCGCCCGCCCGATGAGGGCATCGGGCCTACATGCGGTTGGATTCCGGCGATTCGGGGGTTGATTCGTTCGAAGGTCTGGATAGAATGCCTTCTTTGATTTTCAGGGAGCATGCATGGCGGCAAAGAAAGAAACACCTATGATGGCGCAGTATCGGTCGATACGGCGCGAACTGCCGGAGGATACGATTCTCTTTTTCCGGCTGGGCGATTTCTATGAAATGTTTTTCGACGATGCGAAGGTGGCCTCCGACATTCTCGACATCACCCTGACGAAACGGCACACGACGCCGATGTGCGGCATCCCCTACCACGCGGCGGCGGGCTATCTGGAACGCCTCGTGAAGGCGGGCGTGAAGGTGGCGATCTGCGAGCAGATGGAAGACCCTTCGGAGGCGAAGGGCATCGTGAAGCGCGACGTGACCCGCATCGTTACGCCGGGCACGATCCTCGACGAGGTGACGCTGGATCGAAACCAGAATAATTTCCTGGCGGGGCTGTTCCGCGAGAAAGATTGCTTCGGGCTGGCGATGCTGGATCTTTCGACGGGCGAGTTTTGGATCGAGGAGTCGGACGATCTGGCGGGCGTGCAGGCGAACCTGTCGCGCTATGCCCCGGCGGAATGCGTGATTGCCGAGGAGCAGATGGGCGAGTTGACGCTGAACGATTCAGACACGCTGATGACGGCATGCGAGGACTGGACGTTCGAGCGTTCGAGCGCAAATGATTTCCTGCTGCGCCATTTCGATGTCCACTCGCTGGAAGGTTTTGGCTGCACGGCCATGTCGGCCGGATTGGGCGCGGCGGGCGGGATGCTCTACTATGTAAAGACCGAGCTGCGGCGCAACCTTTCCCACGTCCGGAACATCCGCGTAAAGAATCCGTCGGACTATATGCTGATGGATGAAACCACGGCGACCAATCTGGAGCTGGTGGCACCGATCAATACCCGCGCAGCCTACAAGGCCACGTTGCTGAATGTGCTCGATTCAACCTGCACGGCGATGGGTGGCCGGTTGCTGCGGGAGTGGCTGCTGCGCCCGCTGAACAACCTAGTGCAGATTCAGGCGCGGCACGACGCGGTGGAACTGCTGGTGAACAACCAAACCTATTTGCGGAGCCTGCGCGACGTGCTCGGCGACATCAAGGATGTGGAGCGGCTGATCTCGCGGATTGGCTCGACGAGCGGAAACCCGCGCGATGTGCGGGCGATGGGCGCGTCGCTCCAGCAGATGCCGCTGGTGAAGTCGCTGTTGTCGGGCAAGGGCACGATGTTGGAATCGCTCGGCGAGGGAATGGTGGCGTTGCCGGAATTGGTGGCGCTGATTGATTCGGCGCTGGTGGATGAGCCGCCGATCAACATGAAGGATGGCGGCGCAATTCGACCGGGCTATCACGCGGAGCTCGACGAGCTGCGCGCGGCGGCGACGCTGGGGCGCAAGTGGCTGGCGGATTTCCAGGCATCGGAAGTGGAGCGGACGGGGATCAGGTCGCTGAAGGTCCGGCACAACAAGGTGTTTGGCTATTATATCGAGATTAGCAAGAGCTACCTCGACCAGGTACCGGAGTCGTACATTCGGAAGCAGACGCTGGTGAATGCGGAGCGTTTTATTACGCCGGAACTGAAGGAGTATGAGAACAAGATTTTTGGCGCGCAGGAGCGGTCGATCGGGCTGGAGCACGAGCTCTTTACGGAGGTGCGGCGGCAGGTGGTCGGGCATCTGGAGACGATCCAGCGAAACGCGCTGGCCATTGGCCAGGTGGATGTGCTGACCACGTTTGCGGAGCGCGCGCTGTCGAACAACTACACGCGCCCGCTGATGACCGACAACGGCAAGCTTGAAATCCGCGATGGCCGCCACCCGGTGGTCGAGCAGATGCCGGATGCGGAACGTTTTGTCCCGAACGATACAACGCTCGATCGCGAAACGCACCAGTTGGTTATTATCACGGGACCGAACATGGCGGGAAAATCGACCTATATCCGGCAGGTGGCGCTCATCGCGATCATGGCGCACATGGGCGGGTTTGTTCCGGCGGCCGCGGCGGAGATCGGGGTGGTCGACCGCGTTTTCACGCGCGTCGGCGCGAGCGACGACCTCGCGCGCGGACGCTCGACCTTCATGGTGGAGATGCAGGAGACCGCCAACATCCTCAACAACGCGACGCCCAAAAGCCTGATCATACTCGACGAGATCGGGCGCGGCACCAGCACCTTCGACGGTATTAGCATTGCGTGGTCGGTGGCGGAATACCTCTGCAAAAACAAGGCGATGCAGGCGAAGACCCTGTTCGCCACGCACTACCACGAGCTGACCGACCTCTCGCTAACCCTGCCGAACGTGAAGAACTTTAGCGTGCTGGTGAAGGAGAAAGGGAATGCCATCACCTTCCTGCGCAAGATTGTTCCGGGCGCGGCGGACAAGAGCTACGGCATCCAAGTGGCGCGGCTGGCTGGATTGCCCGACGAGGTGATCGACCGGGCGAACGACATTCTCTCCAACCTTGAGGAAGGCGAGTTCGGCGACACCGGCCAGCCGAAGATTGCGAAGAAGCGCCCCCATAGACTGAAGGCCAATATTGCGCAGCTCGACCTGTTTTAATTTCCGCCAATCGCCACTTGCAATGCGATTATGAATGACCGTAGCATCTTAGAACAATTAACTAGGGAGAAGTTATGAGTAAGAAGCCGTTTAACGCGTCAACCATCTATATGATCCTTGGACTGGTCTTTATTGCCTTAATCGGTATCCGAACTATTAGCACACCTGAAATCTGGACCCACCTTGCCCAGGGCAAAACCAATGCCCCGATCTCCTATCTGGAGACCGATAGCGCAGTCAACACCACCCATCTGTACGACAAGATGGTCTACGGGCTTTGGGGTCTCGGCGGAGCATCGGCACTGATCATCTTCAACGTTATCTGCCTGCTTGCCGCGTTCATCCTTCTGCTCAAGGTTTCCGGAAAATGGGGCGGCGGGTTGAGCCAAGGGTTTGCCCTTCTCCTCTGTGGCCATCTGATTTTCCAAGGCGTGGACGTTGGCCCGCAAACCGCCATGATGCTTTTCATCGCCCTGTTCGTCTACATGCTCTCGACCCCCAGGAAAACGGCCATGGTCTTCGGCATCCTTATCCCGCTCCAGATCCTATGGGTAAATATGCATGGCTCCTTCCTTTTTGGCCCGGTCATTGCGGCATTGGCCGCCATACAGGCGGGACAAACCGCCAAGGGATCCAACCGCAAGACACAACAGGATGCCACCTCCGGGATGCTGGGCATCCTTACCGTCGCACTGCTGGCCTCGACCCTGATCAACCCCTACCTCTTCAAGCTGCATAGCCAGGTTTGGGCCAACATCATGCATCCCGCCCCCGTATACTGGTCGTCGCTGCTCAGGGAATATTTCCAGGTTCCAACGCAAAATCCGCTCATCTTCTTTGCGCTGATCCTCGGTGCCGGCGGATTGATCACCCTCAAGAAAAAACTGCCGGTCATGCTTACAACGCTGGCCATTATCGGTGCGTTCTTCGTGGTGCGTTCAGTGCAGGCGGCACAGTTGTTTGCCGTGCTGGCCTTCCCCTTCATAGTGCTGAGTTTCACCGCGATCGGCGAAGCCCTGCAGGGGTCGTTCAAGCCCCTGATGGGCAAGCAGGCCAAGCTATTGGCACCGGCCACCCAAGGCATCTTGGCGCTGCTCATCATTTTCTCGATGATCCCCATCATGACCAACTGCGCCTACGCCAAAACCGGCAGCGCATCCAACTTTGGATTGGGTGTCCAGGAAGAACTCTACCCCTCCGGAGCCGAGGGGATCATTGGAGACGATGCCTTCCCGGAAAAGGTGCTCAACCTCGCCGCCGACGGCGGCTATCTGGCTTTCAAATACGACTGCAAGGTGTTTATCGACTACCGCCCCGGACGCTACGATATCAAAATGCTTGAAGACCTCGGCAACATGATGCTTGGAAACCGGGAAGCCTATGATCGCATCCACGAAGCGCACCGTCCCGAAGCCATCATCCTCAACACCCTGAACCCGGCCTCCGCGCAGGGACTTGTCACCCTGCTCTCCCGGCAGATTTGGAAACTGGCCTACTTTGATGGCACCACCGCCATCCTCCTGCTGAACAAGGAAGAGTTTGCCCCCCTCCTGAACAACAAGGAGGCCCAAGCCGCCGGCTTGGCCAAGCTCGAAGCCGCACGCGCGGAATATGCCGCAAAGGTTGGCAAGGGATGCAGCGCCGGAAACCCAGCCGAACTCATTGGTTCGGGCCGGATTTTCCTGGCACTGAACCGTCCGGCCGAAGCGAAAGCCATCTTTTCCCTGTTGCTGCAAGGAAACAGCACGATTCCGAGCGCATGGATTGGGCTGGGCAACAGCCAACTTCTGCTGAAGGAATTCGATGAGGCGGTGGAATCGCTCAATACGGCCACCGAGCTTGCACCCAGCAGCCTGTTGGCGTGGGCCAGCTATGCGACGGCCTGCAAGTATGCAGGCAAGACCGATGAACAGCAAAAGGCGATAGAGAAGGTAAATCGGCTCGTTAAACAGAACAAAGCCAAGCAACAGGAAGAGCCCGAGCCGAAAGCCGAACCCGCCACCAACCCATCCGTGCAGGGAATCTCGATTCCAGAATAAACAAAAGGCTTTGGACTTTAGGAATTGGGCCGGATCTTCGCCAGAAGAATCCGGCCTTTTTCGGTTTCCCGATGGGTTTCATCGAATAGGAACGAATAGGAAAAAAGGGCAAACCCGCGGCTGCCGGATGCATTGACCCGGTCGATCTGCGCGGCGACCTCGTCCACATCGTTCTTGCAGTAGAGACCCACCACCACCGACGACTTGAACCCGCGCCGACCCGTCGCCTTCCGAATGGCCTTGAGATAGGGATCGAACGATTGGGTGCCGTAATTCATCTGTACCACCCAGTCAACCAGACCCTGCCGCACCCACGCCCCGGAATCCTGATAGGCATGGGCCCGGCCATCAACCGGGTTGCCCATCACGCTCGCCGTCAGCAGGCACCACTCCGGTCGCTTCATTTGCATGATGTATGAAATATCGCGCACCACGCGCGTCACCGAGTCGCACCGGAACTGGGTAATCTTTTCCTTGGAAACGTCCCATCCGTATCGCTCCAGCAACACGGCCTGCGAAACCGGATCGTAGGAAAAGTCGGAATGCCGCAGGAGTTCCTCGTCCGTGGCATCGGGATAATGCTCGCGAGCCACGAGGCGATAGTCCTCGGGATAGCGGATATAGTCCAGATGGATTCCCGCCACATCATATTGGCAGAGTTCGCCGACGATACCGCGCAGATAGGCACGCACTTCGGGAAGCACCGGATTGATGAAGGCATACCATCCGGCGGTTGGAAGCATTTTCTGCCCCAGCGAATCCACCATGAACCAGTCGGGATGCGCCGTCCACAGTTGCCGCTTGGACGTCGGGGGATTCACCAGCCCCTTCCAACCCGGAAATACGTTCATATAGGCATGCACGCGCAGTCCGTATGGTCGTGCCGTATCGAGCGCCAACTGGAGCGGATCCCAACCCGGATCGGTTCCAAGCAGACCCACATTTTCGCCGGAAAGTTCAAAGGCCCAAGGTTCCAACTGGCTCTTGTAGAAGGCCGTTCCATTCCCGCGAACCTGGAAAAAGACATCGGTAAACCCCGCCTTGGCAACATTGTTGATGATATGGCGAACATCGTCAGGCTTGGTATAGTCGAAGCGCGTCACCCACAGCGCACGAACCGGCGGCGCGGACTGGACGGATCGCAAGGCCAAATGCACAACGACAACCACAACCCCTGCGCCAAGCAACATCACAAGCAACGTTTTGATCCACTTCATCGGGTCCCCGTTCCGGCACAATTTACAACATTGGAAATTTACACGCTCCGCCACATGTTCTAGTCTTTTCGGGCATTCACATGAAAGGTATTTATGAAATATAAGCGTATAGTGTTGAAGATCAGTGGTGAAGCCCTGCAAAACAAGGCCAAGGGACTCAACCACGATCCCGAAATCCTCGCGGGAGTCGCCGCCCAGTTCAAGCAAATGCTCGACATGGGCACAGAGATTGCGGTCGTCGTCGGTGGCGGCAATATTTTCCGAGGGCTCGCCGGAGCCACGAAAGGCACCGACCGCACCACCGGCGACTACATGGGCATGCTCGCCACCGTTATCAACTCCTTGGCCATCCAGTCCGCGCTCGAAAACGCCGGCATCGAAACCCGCGTCATGACCGCCGTCTCCATGCCCGCCATTGCCGAACCCTTCATCCGCCGCAAGGCCATGCGCCATTTGGAAAAAGGCCGCGTCGTCATCTTTGGGGCTGGCACCGGAAACCCCTACTTCACCACCGACAGCGCCGCCGCGCTGCGCGCCTCGGAAATCAACGCCGACGTGCTCATGAAGGCCACCAAGGTCGACGGCATCTACACCGCCGACCCCGTCACCCACCCCGACGCCACCCGCTTCGACCGGATCACCTATCAAGAAGCCCTATCCAAACAGCTCAAAATCATGGATGCCGCCGCTTTTTCATTGTGCATGGAGAATAACATTCCTATTGTGGTTTTCGACTTTTTCAAGGAAAACGGAATGATCGAGGTGTTGACCGGAAAAGACTCCGGAACACTCGTTACGCATCAATAAACCGGAGGATGGACAATGCTGGACAACATACTTCTCGAAACCGAAGACAAGATGGATAAAACCGTGCAGTTCCTCTCGCAGGAACTCAGCGGATTGCGCACGGGCAAGGCCCACCCGTCGCTGGTCGATACCATCACCGTCGACTACTACGGCACCCCGACCCGCCTGCGCGACATCTCCAACATTTCCACCCCCGAGCCTAGGCTGATTGTCATCAGCCCCTTTGATCCGTCATCGCTCGGCTTGATCGAAAAGGCCATCATCGCCGCCAACATCGGCATCACCCCGATGAACGACGGCCGCTTGATCCGCGTACCGATTCCGGAGCTCTCCGAGGAACGGCGCAAGGATATGGTGAAAATGGGCGGCCGCACCACCGAAGAACAGCGCATCGCCATCCGCAACATCCGCCGCGATGCCAACGACCAGATCAAGGGCTTGCAGAAAAACAGCGACATTACCGAAGACGAACGCGATGAGGCGCTGGAAGACATTCAGAAATCCACCGACGGGCATATCAAAAAAATGGATGAAATGCTCGCGGCCAAGGAAAAAGATATCCTTGAAGTGTAAGAGGTAGTTGTCAGTTAATCGTTATTGGTTAACAGGATTCACCCTAATAGCCAGTAACAAACAACCTTAACGGAGTGTCATGAAACCCAAGGTGTTGATTGGTGTAACCGGCGGCATTGCAGCCTACAAGACGGTAGACATTCTCAGCCAGCTCGTCAAAGCCGCTGTCGATGTCCGCGTGGTGATGACGGAGGCGGCCACAAAGTTTGTCGCACCGCTCACCTTCGCGGCGCTTAGCCAGCAAAAGGTGATTACCTCGACCTTCCCCGAAAACAATACCGGCGGCAGGGATGTAATCTATCCGCACCTCTACCCCGCCACGGAGGCCGATGCCTTCGCCGTGGTGCCCGCCACGGCCAACGCCATCGCCAAGCTCGCCCACGGTTTTGGCGACGACATCGTCTGCTGCAGCGCGCTCTCGCTCAAGCCCGACTGCAAACGCATTTTCTGCCCCGCCATGAACACGCAGATGTGGGAACAACCCATTGTCCGCGAAAACGCAAGGAAACTCCTCAAGATGGGCTGGCACCAAATCGGCCCCGAACAAGGGCGCCTCGCCTGCGGCACCCATGGCTATGGCCGCATGAGCACCCCCACCGCCATCGCCCAAATCATCCTCAGCTCCATCTTTTAGGACAGCGCGGCGCATTTTCGCACGATGAAAAAGCGAGTCCTCATCCTATCCGGCCCGACGCACGAATATATCGATCCAGTGCGCTTCATCGGAAACGCCAGTAGCGGCAAGATGGGCAAGGCGATCGCCGAAGAGGCGGCACGGCGCGGCTTCAGCGTCGAATTCGTCACGGGACCCGTCGCCCCTGAATACCTGCCCCGGCTTGAAAAGGAACATATCCACCCCGTCGTCGATGCGGAGGAGATGCTCGAAACGGCGCAGGCGATGTTTAAAAAAGCCGACCTTGTCATCTTCGCCGCCGCCGTGGCCGACTATGCGCCCGCCGAAAAGCACGTCGAAAAAATGGCCAAGTCGGATACGGAGTGGGTGCTGCACCTGCGCCCCACCCCGGATATCGCTAAAACACTGTGCGCCGAAAAACGGACCGATCAAATCGCGATCGGCTTCGCCCTGCAAACCTCCGACGGCGAAGCCAACGCCCGCCGCAAGCTCGAAACCAAAAACCTCGACGGCATCGTGCTCAACGCCCCCGCCACCCTCGGTGCGGAAAGCGGAACCTTTCGCTTTCTATCCGCCAACACCGACCTCTTCGCGCACTGGGGAAGCATCGGAAAAGCCGACTGCGCAAAAAAGATCTTCGACGCCATCGCCGCGCTCCCTATTTGTGGTTTTCAATCGTAGGCGGCGTACTGCGAGCAGAGCTCTGCAAATCGAGTGCTTCGGGATTTCTTTTGTAATGTGCGCGCACGGCATCGGCCAACTTCTGTTTTGTTCCATCATCGATGATGCAGGTTCCGGAGGCGGGCAGTGCGGCGAGGATGCTTTCGAGAAGCTTGTCCTGCGGCGGTTCCATCCGCGACCGCCACGAGGCGAGCAGATTCTTGTCGATGCATGGCGGGAGCGAGCCGAGAATGCCTACGTCGTTCTGGTTATGCACCAACAGACCGGCGGTGGTTCCGCGGTCGAGGGTGAGCACCTGGAAAAAGTAGAGGGTGTGGTAGGCGAGTTGCGCGGCACGGTCGGCATCGGTGGCGGATGGGCAGGGTTCTTCAATCAATGAGAGGTATCCGTCGATGGCGGCCTCCCCCACCCGTTGCGCAAGGGCGAGGTCGGCGTCAAAGTCGCCGGAGTTAAAGTTTTCGAGATAGAAATGCGCGACGCCGCGATGCCGCCCGAGGGCGGGAATGAAGAAATAGCGGTTCCCCTGCTCCACCGCTTCGTCGAACTCGCCGGGGGCGGCCCGTCGCAGGTGTTCGGCAAACCGTTCGGTTTGAGCGGGGTTTGGGATCGAGGGATTGAGGTCGGCCATGATGCGCCAGTAGCCGTCGCCATTTTTCAGCTCCGTCCAACTGATATGGATATGCATGGAGGGTGCGCGCGGATGGGCGGGATGCACGATGGAGGAAAGGGCTGTGGCGGAACCGAGCTTGCGGTCGGGTTCGTCGTCGTAGTGGACTTGCGAGACGTTGACGGAAGCACGGCCTAGCCATTCGCTGTCGGCTATGCCAAAGCGTAGTCCGCCGCCGTGGCGCCCGTCGTCGCGCAGCCATTCGGCGGCTTCGAAAGATTGCCTTCCCAGCTTTTCCAAGGTCTGGACAAAGCGGCGTTGCAGCGCCTCGACAAGCAAATGGGCTTCGGTTCTCCTCGTCATTTCACAGGGATTTCCTGGATATAGCGGAAGCCGACATCGGACGGGACGACAGGCGTGTCGGATGCGTAGCAGCACGGCAGGAACGTGGCGGGCGTGAAGGCACTGCCTCCCTTGATCTGGTAGAGCGGGTTTTCTCCACCGCCGGGCAGGGGCGACGAGGTCATCTCACGCACGTTGCCGGCCATGTCGTAGACGCTGTAGACCGAGGTGTCGGTGAACTTGAAGCTTCCGGGCGGCGCCAAGAAGGGATGCTTCTTTTTTGCACCCGTGTTTTTCTTGCTCATGGTTAGTCTAAGATCCAGCCCGTTTCCCCAGACATAGCGGCGACCGTCGACACCGCGTGCGGCCTTCTCCCACTCCTCGGCGGAAGGCAGGCGGACGACCGCGCCCCTTTGCCCACCGATCCATGCGCAATAGGCCTCGGCCGCTTCCCGTGTGATTCCAACCACGGGCAGCTCCGGCTTCAGCCGGACGTCCAGCAATTTGCCGGTGACATCCCATGCATCGTGGAATTCCCGTTCGTTTTCCTCGAACTGGATTCGTCCGGCATATTTTTGCTTGAGCTCGCCATCGAGGGTTTTCCAAAACTCGATGTATTCCGCGAATGTGACTTCGTATTGCTTGATGAAAAAGCCCTTCAAGGTGTAGCGGTGCCGACGATAGAAGCGTGACTCTTCGCCCCCGTAGAAGAAGGGACCGGCCGGCACATAGGCCATGCCCGCAGGGATCTCGGCGGGAACCTCCAACTCGATCCGTTTGTGCTCGCCGTGGTCGATAAAAACGGGATACGGAATCTTGCTTCCGTTTTCCAAAACCACTTCCATGATGTACGAGCCTTTTCCGATAGGATCAATCCGCAGCGGGAACGTGCGGCTGCGGCCCGCCATGTCGCCTTGGGTAAAACGCGGGTCGTGTTCGTCCACGGAGAAAACCATCACCTCTTTCACACCGGGCGATTCAACAATCTCCAAAACCCCGTCCCCCGCAACCCGCTCCCGGGCATTGGCCAGGAAGGCGGCGGCGTCCGGGCGCAACGTGCCGCCCCAGCGTTCGACGCGGACGTTCACTTCGGCCAACCGGTTTTCCGCCTCGGCATACGCTTTCCGATGGAAGGCGAAATTGATCCGTTGGCGCATGACATCAATCAAACCCTCGCGAACCGGGCGCTTCTGTTGAAACTGCTCGGGTACGTTTTCATAGTAGCTCTGGGCCAGGTTGAGCTCGCGATTGATTTCACCCAGCAAACGGTCGAACTGCTTCCGGGCCCTTTCTTCCTCCGAGGTCTCGCTACGACTGCGGTCCGCCCGGCAGATCTCTTGCAACTCATCGTATTTCGCCATGGCCGCCACCACCGTCTGGCCTGCACGTAGGCGAAACTCTTCGGCATTTCGCAGGTTGGTCGTGTAGCTTCCGTACAGTATGGCGTGCTGCGCCCCGAAGGAAAGCAGCAGTGCAGCCAAGGCTGCGGCAACCACGCTGGACTTGACCGGGTTGCGCTTGCAGGTTTTCCACCAACGCACCCAGCGCGGTGCCTTGTAGGCGCTCACCTCGAAGTTGCCGATATGGTTGCGGATGTCCTGCGCCAAGTGCTCGACCGAACGGTAGCGGCTCACCGGATAGCGCGACATCGCCTTGCGGCAGATCGCCTCAAGCTCGCGCGGGATCTTCAGTTGCGGACAGCGCTGGCGCGGCGGCTCGAAGTTGCCCTTCTTGACATTCTCAAGGAGCTTGCGCAGCTGTGTTTTCTCGAAAGGAGGGACATGGGCCAGGATGTGGTAGAGGATGGCTCCGAGACTGTAGACATCGCTTTGGAAATCGATGTCGCCGATACGTCCCTCGGCCTGCTCCGGCGACATATAGTTGGGGGTTCCCGAAACCGCCCCGTCCATCGTCTGCGAGCCGTCGTCAAACCCGTCCATCCGCAACCGGATATCGATTGCGGAAGCCTCGTCCGTACCGACCTGCTTCACCAAGCCCCAATCCAAAACCAGAACTTCGCCAAATTCACCGATCATGATATTGGCCGGCTTCAGGTCGCGGTGAATCACCCCTTTGCTGTGCGCAAACGCCACCCCGTTGCACACCGAAAGAAACACCTCGAGCAGAAAGTTGAGCGGATAGGTCTTTTCGTAGAAGGCGAGGTTGACATGAAGCTTTTCAAGGATTTCCTTGAGGTCTTCGCCGTCGATCTTTTTCATCGTGAAATAGATCCCCAGTTCATCCATCACCCCCATCTCATGCACCGGCATAATGTTGGGGTGCTCAAGCTGGGCGGTACCGCGCGCCTCCTTCAGGAAACGGTCCACCACCTCTTCCTCCTCGCGGAAATGCTTCTTGAGCGACTTGATCGCCACCTCGCGACCCAGCAACGTATCGCGCGCGGCGTGCACCTCGCCGAACGAGCCCTTGCCCAGTGGCGTGATGGATGTGTAGTGGGTGTCTGGCTTTTCCAGCTTGATGGAAAGCACCTGCTTCACCTTGCCAAGTTCGAGCGACGAAGAACCGCCCTCGGTGGCATCAAGCTTGTTCATCAAATCCTTGGTTGGGTCTGTCTCGGGGTTGTCCATAAATCCTCCAAAGCCGAACAGTAGGTTAAACTCCAAAACGGGTCACGGACTTTTCGCCGGACCCCTGCCTTAAAATGAATATGCGGATTGACAACCCCCGACCGCTTTTACACATTGCCCCCACCATGCAAGACCCTTTAGTTTCCCAGTTTACCCTGAAGTCCATCGGCACGATCCATTCGTGCTATGGCGAGAAATTCGGCATTCCCCGCCAACCGGGATTGGTGAAAAGCGCCACGGCCACGCTGGAGCTGCTGCCGCCTTGCAACACCCCCGATGCCTTGCGCGGGCTGGACGGCTTTTCCCATCTGTGGATCGTCTTCCTTTTCCACCAATCGGCGCACAACCCCTGGAAGGCGACCGTGCGACCGCCGCGCCTCGGCGGCAACGAGCGCGTTGGTGTATTTGCTTCGCGCTCAAACTTCCGTCCCAACCCCATCGGCTTGTCGGTGGTGGAACTGCTCGGCGTGGATGGAACCGAGCTGCGGCTCGGCGGCGGCGATTTTCTCGACGGAACCCCGGTGCTCGATATCAAGCCCTACATTCCCTACGCCGACCGCATCCCCGGCGCCACCGGCGCCTTTGCGGACAGCCCGCCGGAACCCGTCAACACCGTCGGGTTTTCGGAGGAGGCGGAACACGCCATCGAAACCTTGGAAAGCGAACAACGCCCCGCGTTGCGGCAACTCATCGCCGACATGCTCGCCTACAACCCCCGCCCGGCCTACCAACCCGACGATCCGGCGCGGGTTTGGGGAACGCGGATTTTCGATCTGGAAGTGCAGTGGAACCAATCCGGCAATACCGTGTGGGTCAAGGAAGTCGCGGCTCAGTCGAGGAAATAGTTGTAGCCGCGGGCCTCTTCGCTTTCAAAAACCTCCATCGCATCCTCCGGGCTGATGGCGGCGATGATGCGGGTGCGGATGGTTTCGTCGCGAACCATCGAGGAGAGGCTCGAAAGCACCTTGAGGTGCATGTCCTTTTGGTCTTCCGGCGTAACGATCAGCATGATCAGCTTGACCAATTCACCATCGGGCGCATCGAAGTCGACCCCGTCGCGGCAGATGGCCAGAACGCCTTGGATCGCCGGTCCCTTTTTGATATGCCCGTGCGGAATGGCGATCCCGTGTCCCAGCGCGGTCGAGATCCCCTTCTCGCGCTCGACGATGGTTTGGTAAAGCTCCTCCTGGCTCACATGCTCGACGCGATGCGTGCGCATCAAAAAAGCCACCATCTGGCGGATGGCATCCCATTTATCAAGCGCACGCAGGTCGACGGTAATAAACTCCTCGGACAGGAATTCAACCAGCCGCTGGCGGTCGCGTCCGGCTTCCCTCGACCGAACCAACGCCGCCTTCGTAAAAAACGGCCCGACAATTTCATTGATCGTCACCGCCGCAAGAATGATGGCGCCGACCGCGTTCGTCATTGCGCGCGGCATGCTCTCGTCGCCATCGAGCAGCACGACCAAACCGATGGCGATGCCCGCCTGGGGCACCAGCGAAAACGACATGTTTTGCCAAAGCCTCTTTGAACACTTCCCGATCATCCCGCCCAGCGCGGCACCCAGCCCCTTGCCGACAAAGCGGGAGGCGAAATAAACCAGCGCCAGCCCGCCGACCTCCATCATTGAATCCAGATGGAGCGATGCCCCCGCCAACGTGAAGAAGCAGACATAGAGGATCGGCTCCAGCGGCTCCAGCGTGGTCAGCTGCTTTTCCGCCACTGCGGAGCTATTGCCAAGATATACCCCGAAAAAGAGGTTCACCAGCAGCGGACTCAAACCCAGATAGGCGGCCAATCCATCGCAAACCATGATCGCCAGCAGAATGGTGCTAAAATCGTGGAACCTAGGTTTGCTCACCAGCTTTTTGCTGATCCACCCCGCCGCGCATCCCAAGGCCAGTGCACCCAGCAAATGGTAGGCCGATAGCAGCAGGGCATCATCGATTTTCCCCGTGGTCTCGCCACTCTCGAAGTAGGCGGAAACAAACGTGCGCATCATCACAAACAGCAGGATGCAGAAAATATTATCCAGTGCGACCACCGAAACGAGCGTCTTCACAAACGGCCCCTTGCAGCGCAGTTCGCGGATCAATGCAAGCGTCGTTGCCGGAGCGGTGGCCGCCGAAATCGCGCCGAGCATCAGCGCCATCGGCCAATCCATGTGGAACAAGCGCGCCACCCCGATCACCACCGTCACCGTGGCGGCCACCTCCATGATGGAGATCGACACAATGCGCCGGATGGAATTATGGATTCGGCGGTAGGAAAGATGCCCGCCAATGCTGACGGCGATCAGGCTCATCGCAAAAGTCGACAGCGGTTGAAGGGCGAGCATTTCGCCATGGGAGCCGATAATTCCCAAACAGGCCGGCCCCACCAGTACGCCACCGAGAATGTTTCCGGTAATGCGCGGAAGCCGCAGCAAGCCCGCCAGCCAACCCATCAGCACGCCCGACAGAATAAGAATGCTCACCACCAGAAAAGGACTCAGCTCGCTTGAAGCGGCAATCGTCTCGAAAATCTGTTTCAGTGCTTCCATACAACTCCTGCGAAGTCGGAACGATCACACCCGACGGATTGCGAAGCAGTATGGCAGAGCGAAAAAAGATTGGCAAGAAAACTGGATGAAATCTCAATAGGACCATCGATCCGGCGCCTCACCGGCCTCGACATCGCCCGCTGCCCGAAATGTAAAACCAAACTCGTCGCCATGCCCTTGCCACTACCCAAACGCCCACCCCGACCATGAAACCGAACCTAGACGTTCAGACCTTGGAAACGAGACGCAACGCGCCTCCCGGCTCCCTCGCGGCCAGAGGTAAAAACCCGCCGCCGCGAGCCACGGAATCCGCCGCTCCACCCCGACCCCGAAGCCATCCAATCCGCTGGAAGCTCCGCAGCCGGGAAAGATATATAAAGAAAACCATGGAATCGGAGTCCACGGTTCCATACAATCCCCATAAGTAAGTTGGAGCGTGTCGAGAGGCTCAGTCCAACAGAATTTTATCCTCCTTTTGTTTTACCTGCTTCGATAGCGTGGAGAGTTGAGCGAAGCAGGAGGGATAAAATCCTAATCGTTGGAAAGAGATAAATAAATGGCATATGAACATGAGAAGTCAGGCGTTACCATTCTTTTTGACATCATAAGGTATCTCCTTATTTTGGGAGGCACCATATATGTCATATTTCTAATCTGGAGATGGAATTGGATTGTTGCACTCATTGCAATTCTCCCTGTTTATCTAATTATGCTTAACATCTTTGGATTCCTGACACTCCCGCTCTACGCATTTACTCCCGAAAATAAATTGAAAGCCAAAGCATTCAACGCATTCCAAAACGGAGACGTTGAAAAAGGGAAAGAATTAACCGATAAGTTTGCCGACAAATTCAACGTCAACATCCCAGATGATGAGTAATGCTCAACCTGTAACAGAGGGTAATCAATATATGAACATTCCAGATGCAATAATCGCTCCATTATTTGTTGCCACCATTATCCGTCTCGTTGTTGTTGAGAGACGAGCCATGACACTCAAAAAGAAAAATCAGACACTCGTTGAGGCGAATGCGAAACTTGTTTCGGGAAATGAGGAATCTGTTCGGAAGCATTCTGAAGAAATGTCTGACTTCAAGGACGCAGTAGAGAAAAAGGAACTCGGTCTTAATCAACAGATAGCACACAACAAATTTATGATAGAGAATTATACGCAGGATGATTCTGACGATTCTGCTGAAACTACGACGATGCAGGGCTTGTAATAAGAGCAACATACCGGCGATCCGGTCAACATTTGATTCCCGGAGTCAGGTCATGCTTAACGTTGGAAGGGTAGATGATAAAAACCATAATTAAGGCAATTCTCGGCATCTCTTTCCTAATCGCTTTAGGCTTTTATCTTTTTGATCAACCAGAGTCTCTTGACGAAATCCCCTTCTATATCCGAGGTGTTTGGGAGGAAACCTCTGATGATGTTCTACAAGGATTCAAAAAACCAAGCACGGTCATCATCGATGACAAATCGATCACAATGAACATGTACAATTTCGACAATGAACTTACTCGAAAAAATTATACTCCCTCGCACATAACCAAGAAAAGCAGAACAATCACTGTCTACTGTCCAAGAGAAACATCCTACACTGAGGTTTATGAAATTATTCCAGAAAAAAGCGGAGGCTTCATTTGGATTTATGAAAATGTTGGAGGGAGTGAATACAAGTTGGGTCGGTTTGTAATGAAGTAAGGGAAAAGTATGTATTGGATTTTACTCATCATTGGAGTTGGAATTTTCTGGCACTTTGCCATGAGAAAAACAGGCAAACTTGACTTTTGGAAAAGTGCCAATGCTCATGCAGATGAAGCATTTGACATGTTTAATCAAGAAGACTGCTGGCGTGTGTTTTATGAAAAGCCGCAACAAGGATACAAAAGCGAACTCCCCGAAGGAGATTGGGATGGGCCATTTATATTTGTAGTCCCAAGGCTCGGAAACCAACGAATTACAATCTTCGGAAATTCCCCTGAATACCAAAAAACACAACAGCGTTTCTTGGAAGAGAGGAAAACTCAATCCGGCTAGAAGGAGAAATCAATGAAGAAGCTAATCAGAGAAAACATCGAAGTTTTCAACGTCACGGGAGCAAATGGATTATATGTAATTGAGGTTTACCGAGAAAACGGTGGTCCTAGAAGTAGTGGGTACGAAGCAAAGATTAATTGGACTCCTTTAAAATCAAGCAATGAAAAATCAACTGAAGATTATTTCTGCTCAACCTCACGCGAAGAAGCAACGCAGATGGCTAAATCATCTATTGAACGGAAAGAAGACGCTTCTGTTGAATTTGTGCCGGGTTATCCAAAATACTAAAAAGGACTTCCAATCGGGTGAATCCTACCCGGTACAACGCCCGCTGATTAGGGCAAAGTTTATTTCCCGGGTCGGGTCCGCTTAACGTTAGCCCGATAAAAACAAGATGAATGAATTATACGACATCATCATAAAATATGAGCACAAGCTTTCGCCTTCCGAGATCCAAACGCTGGAAGAACTGAATGATCATGCAGCCATATTCTACAAAGATGTCGCCGATGTTTATGACTGCATCACACGGGTACGAAATACAGAAAGGAACCCATCAGGCTATTCCTTGGATGATGCGCCTATAATTGGGTTGCTTGTTAGGATCTGGAAAATTTTGAGAGAAACCATCGCTTATCATGAAGCGGATAAAGCAGAGTTTATTGCAATATTCGATCGCACATTGGTTGAGTCAGCAATCACTGCAACATACCTATTAAAAAGCGATTCAAGCGTACTCGAAGATTATCGAAAATGCTCATACAAGGATCGTCTTCGTATCCTTAGAGATTTCAAAGAAGGATCAGCTTTCTTCGAAAGCAAAGCGGGCAAGCGTCTCCTAAAATCTGTGACCGAGAAAATGGATCTCGAAGGTCTAACAGAGAACGATTTCGAACAACAAAAGCGAAATCGCTGGAAATTACAGGGAAAGAGTTTTTTCGATATTTTCAAAACCAATTGGGATGAGAAGTTTTATAGATACAGCTTTGGTATTATGTCTGAAACAGTTCATTGCTCCTGGAATGAGTCAATGGATTGGTGCCTAACCAAAAATGAGGACAATACGTTTTCGCCTTTCCCATTCTATCACCCAGCAGACATTAGATATATTTCAGGAACACTAATGTTTTGCAATGAACCATATAAGCGTTGGCTCAAGCGAATTGATGCGCATGAAGATTGGTTGATCGGTGTTTTGGATTGGGTTGAAAGCTATAACCACAAATTATTTTTTGCCTTTGATAATATGTACGATGAATAAAAGGCTAAATCGGGTAAGGGGGAGTTTTTAGCTCCCCCTCCCCATCCCGTGACCGCGTTGTCGCGGAACGCGACTCACGCGGCACCACCAAGTATGCGGGTTCGCACTTGGTGTAGCGGTACTTCTTAGAAGCACTCCCCGCAACGCCGTGCCTTTCCACCGGAAGCGGTTCTAAGAACCGCCGCTACACCCACCGGTCTCGATATCACCCGTTGCCCAAAATCATCTCCGCCCCCTGCCGCCAGTGTGCGCGATAGGTGACCATTCGCCTTCAGCTCATTTCTTCACGGTCGTGAAGATGGCTTCCGCTTCGCTCCTGCACCAATAGCCTTTGCGACTGCTGGCGACCCTCTTGATTTGTTGGATTGCTACGCCAAGCTTGCGCCGTTCATGGCGGCGTTGAACCGTGCTTATGTTGTGCGCAACATAAGAAAGGTTATGTTGCGTAGTTTATTATGTTGCGAGGTGTGCGTTTTCTGAATGAATCTC
>CBDVCB010000011.1:0-47182 GCA_965372395.1 uncultured bacterium | reverse complement strand
CGAGGAGCCGTTTTCCTTCCTTCCCGCTGTGCGTAAAGCCGCCTGAAGGCGCAGGGTTGGCGTAAGGCACAGGTTGGCGCGGATCGGCTTTGCGGGTGAATTTAACCGCGAATGAACGCGAATGGGTTTTGTGTAGGCCCGGTCCCCGACCGGGCGTGCGGCGGAATGGCCGGTAGTGCGGTGCAGATGCACGGTGCGACCGATCACCGGGTGGGGCACCCGGCCTACAACAAACCTTGATCTTGAAAAATGCGGTGGTGTTCGGATTGCCGCTTCGCGCCAGCCTTACTTCGTATCTCCGCAACGGGCAAGCGGGACGCTTGCGCTACTTTCTGGGGGCGCGCAATGTGAGGGTGCGGTTGAAGATGGGCTTCTCCGATGTGTGGTCGAGGTCGGCGCAGAAGTAGCCTACTCGTTCGAACTGGAAGCGGTCGCCGGGCGCGGCGGCGGCGAGGCCGGACTCGAGCTTGGCGGTGGTCACTTGCAGGGCGTCGGGGTTGATGAATCCCTTGAAGTCGGCGTCTTTGTCGGCCAGTGGGTTTTCAGTAGTGAAGAGCCGGTCGTAGTTGCGGATTTGGGCATCGACGCAGTGGTTGGCGGAGACCCAGTGGATGGTGCCTTTGACTTTGCGGCCGTCGGGGGCGGAGCCACCTTTGCTTTCGGGGTCGTAGGTGCAGGCGATGGAGACGACGTTGCCGTCGGCATCCTTTTCGACGGCGGTGCAGGTGGCGAGGTAGGCGCCGCGCAGGCGGACTTCGCGACCGACGAAGAAGCCTTTGTATTTATTGTTGGGCGGTACGTCGATGTAGTCGGAGCGTTCGATGAAGAGTTCGCGGCTGAAGGGGACGGTGCGGGTGCCGAGCTCTTCCTTCTTGGGATGGTTGGGGAGGTCGAAGGTTTCAACGAGGTCGGCGGGATAGTTTTCGATGACCACCTTGATGGGGTCGACGACGGCCATGGCGCGGGGGGAGGTTTCGTTGAGGTCGTCGCGGACGCAGCTTTCGAGGAGTTCGATTTCGGAGATGCTTTCGACCTTGGTGATGCCGACGATGCCGCAGAGTTTTCGGATGGCGGCGGCGGTGTAGCCGCGGCGGCGCATGCCGCAGAGCGTCGGCATGCGGGGGTCGTCCCAGCCGTTGACGAGGTTTTCGTTTACGAGTTCGAGGAGCTTGCGCTTGCTCATGACGGTGTACGTTAGATTCAGGCGGGAGAATTCGATCTGCTGGGGCTGGAAAACGCCGAGGGTTTGGAGAATCCAGTCGTAGAGCGGGCGGTGGACTTCGAATTCGAGGGTGCACATGGAGTGGGTGACGCCTTCGATGGAGTCTTCGATGCAGTGGGCGAAGTCGTACATGGGATAGATGCACCATTGGTCGCCGGTGTTGTGGTGGTGGGCGCGCTTGATGCGGTAGAGGGCGGGGTCGCGCAGGTGCAGGTTGGGGGAGGTCATGTCGATCTTTGCGCGCAGGACGCAGGCGCCGTCTTCGAGTTCGCCCTTCTTCATCTTTTCGAAGAGGGCGAGGTTTTCCTCTATAGAGAGGTTGCGGCCGGGTGGTTCCTTTCCGGGTTCGGTGGGGATGCCGCGGTAGTCCTTGAACTCCTCCTGCGGGAGTTGGCAGACGTAGGCCTTGCCTTTTTTGATGAGCTCGACGGCGTAGCCGTGCATGGTGCCGAAATAGGCGGACGCCCAGTAGAGGTTTTTGCCCCAGTCGAAGCCGAGCCATTTGATGTCTCTCTGAATGGCTTGTACGTATTCCTCGTCTTCGGCCTCGGGGTTGGTGTCGTCGAAGCGCAGGTGGCATTTGCCGTTGTATTTTTCGGCGGTGCCGAAGTCGAGGCAGATGGCCTTGGCGTGGCCGATGTGGAGATAGCCGTTGGGCTCGGGCGGGAAGCGGGTCACGATCTCTGTGCGCTTGCCGGAGGCGAGGTCGGTATCGATGATTTCATGGATGAAATTGGTGTTGGTTTCTTCGGTCATAAATGGATCCAGAATTAAAAAAATCAGGCGGTATTTATCCTCGATTCAGGTGCGCAGTTCAATCTTTAGCGACAAATGATTTGAGCGGGTGGCCTTTATTTTAGTAGGGTTTCTATTCGCACTGGGCACTCCATATCATCCTGTCGTTTTAGTCGACTGCATGATGGAGCTGATGCGCCCAGTGTGCTACTTCACAGATTTAGCGGAAGACCCAAAATTAAGAAGAAATAGAGGTCGTTCGTTTTACAGAACGCGACAACGATAAAGGAGATAGTAATAAACATGAATAATAGGATTGGAATGGTATCATTGTCGGCGGCGTTTATGGCCGTTGGAGCGCTGGCGGATGATTTTGGCTCGGGGGAAAATGCCTTCACGCTGGACTTTGTGAATATTGGCTATGCCGGGAACACGGCGGACTTCACCGGCTACGGCGAAGTGGCGGACAGCTATCGCATGGGCAAGCATGAGATCACCATCGACCAGTTTGCCACGGCGCGGGCGGCGGACAACCGCATCGGCGATGGCGATGAAAATATATACTCCATCGGCGTGAATGGTGCGGCCACGCGCACCACCTGGCTCGACGGCGCCAAGTTTGCCAATTGGCTGACTACCGGCGATGCCTATACCGGAGCCTATCAGTTTAATGGGAGCGGCACACTCACTGCAGTGGATCGTGCAGCGGCGGTCTCGACCTACGGCACGGTCTATGTACTACCCACCGAAAACGAGTGGTACAAAGCGGCCTATCTCAAATCCGACGGCAGTGGCTATACGCTCTATGCCGCCGGCGATACCCCTCCTACAGCAGGAGCTGGCGGGGAAAACTATAATGCCGTGAATTCCACTCCGTGGGATGTAGGAAGCGGGATTGCTGAAAACAACGGCACGTTCGATATGAACGGTAACGCCAGAGAATGGAACGAGAGCGCATGGGATGGCACACTCGACAGCATGTCGGAGAACCGTGTGATTCGCGGCGGGGCGTTCAACAGTAGTGTGTCCGGCCTATGGTCTCCGGATCGCATGGGTTTCGACCCAGCGATGGAGGACACTAGTTTCGGGTTTCGCGTCGTGGCAATTCCTGAGCCGTCCAGCCTAGCGATGGTAGGTATGGTGGGCGGACTCGGGTTGTTTATTCGCAGAAAGTTGATGATGTAATCCCTTTGTTCTTTAACCCTTTTACAATCCGATCTGCTACGCGGATCGGATTTTTTTATCGCCGCTCGTTCGTAGACGCGGCATCTTGCCGCGTTGGGATTGGGCTTGTGCGATAAATCCAGCTTTACAACGGGTAGAATAAGCTCCGTGTTCTTCCCAAACGCGGCAGGATGCCGCGTCTACGCTCACCATGACCCCAACGGATAACAACGACCCGATCCTTTTGATCAAGTGGCACGACACCGCCAACTGGCTGCTCGACCGCGTGGATGGCTTTCCGAAAAACCAGCGTTTTATTTTCGGGACGCGCCTGGCCGACCGCACGCTGGGCATTCTGGAACGGCTGGTGGAGGCGACCTATGCGCCGAAGGTGAAAAAGGACGACCCTTTCGGATTGTAGGGAGGGAACGGTTGAGGAACGAATCCTTCCCGCCGTTGCGGTAGAATTGGATTTTGAAAAGGTGCGCACTGGGGTGGCGGCGTGGATCGGGCATGTGGGCCATGCCCAAAGCTATGGACTTCGCCGCGCGGTGTTAAGCGCGGGGGGAGATGTTTTTTCTTCGTTGCTCACGGGGCTTAATCGAAGGTGGGTGTAATTCCCCGACCCTCTGGGTCGCAACCTTATACCCAACTAAAAAGTCAATATCTCGACCCTCTGGGTCGTAGGTGCTTTATTCCGTATTGTGTGCTACGTATTGTGTGTTGTTTTTCCACCCTTTGGAAAAAACCGCGCCATTTATCCATGATTCGCGGGGGGAGTTCAATCCTTTCGTGGGGGATTCCAAAGCCGAAATTTCGCTCAAAAAACCTTTTCATTTTTCGGGATTTTGGGAGTATGTGCGCCTTTTGCGGATGAACCCGGAGTGGGAAAGTGCCGAATAGGCAAGATTTTTGTGGATTATAGTGTAAACCAGTAGACGCTTAACAAGGAGTTAACTGAACAATGAGTAAAAAAATGGTAACCATCGATGGTAATACCGCTGCGGCGCACATTGCGTACGCGTTTTCCGATATTGCGGCCATCTATCCGATCACCCCGTCTTCGAACATGGGGGAGTATGCGGAAGAGTGGGCGAGCCAGGGAAAGAAAAACCTCTTTGGCAAGGAAGTTAATGTGGTTGAAATGCAGTCCGAGGCCGGCGCGGCCGGCGCGGTTCACGGCTCGCTGAGCGCGGGTGCGCTGACGACCACCTTCACGGCCTCGCAGGGGCTGCTGCTGATGATCCCTAACATGTATAAGATCGCCGGCGAAATGCTGCCGACCGTTTTCCATGTTTCCGCCCGCTCGCTGGCGGCGCAGTCGCTCTCTATTTTCGGCGACCACTCCGACGTGATGTCCGTCCGCAACACCGGCTTTGCCATGGTGGCTGCAAGCTCCATTCAGGAGACGATGGATCTGGCGATTGTGTCGCACCTCGCGACGCTGAAGGCGCAAATCCCCTTCCTGAACTTTTTCGACGGGTTCCGCACCTCCCACGAGCTGCAGAAGGTTGAGCAGATCGACTTCGACGAGATTCAGGATCTCGTCGAGCCGGAATATATCGAGCGCTTCCGCGCCCGCGCGCTGCGCCCGGAAAAACCGGTCCTCAAAGTGGCCGCCCAGAACCCGGATGTCTACTTCCAAGGCCGGGAAACCTGCAATAAATACTACGACGCCATTCCGGGAATCGTTCAGGAATACATGGACAAGGTGGGCGCCAAGTTTGGCCGCAAGTACAACCTGTTCGACTATGTCGGCGCACCGGATGCTGAAAAGGTCGTCATTGCCATGGGTTCGGCCTGCGATACCATCGAGCAGACCATCGAAAAACTCAATGCCAACGGCGAAAAGCTCGGCCTCGTCAAGGTTCGCCTCTACCGTCCGTTCTCTGCGAAGGCCTTCATTGGCTGCATTCCGGAAAGCGCGAAGAAGATCATCGTGCTCGATCGCACGAAAGAGCCCGGCGCGCTCGGCGAGCCGCTCTACCTCGACGTGGTTGCCGCACTGAAGGAAAAAACGGGCCTCACCATCATTGGCGGCCGCTACGGTCTTTCCTCCAAGGAATTCATGCCGCGCATGGTCAAGGCCATCTACGACCACATCGACAACGGCGCATGGCACGGCTTCACGGTTGGCATCAACGACGATGTCACCAACCTCTCCGTCCCAATCGGCGAAGAGTTCGACATCGAGCCGGCCGACGTGAAAAGTTCCGTCTTCTGGGGCTTCGGTTCCGACGGTACAGTGGGTGCCTGCAAAAACACCATTAAGATCATCGGCGACAACACCGACATGACCGCGCAGGCCTACTTTGTGTACGACTCCAAGAAGTCCGGCGGCGTGACCGTTTCGCACCTGCGTTTCGGAGACAGCCCGGTCAACTATCCGTTCCTCATCCAGCACGCCAGCTACGTGGCCTGCCACAATGTTTCCTACATTGGCCGCTACGACATGCTCGGCGCGATCAAGGAAGGCGGCACGTTCGTGCTCAACTCCGAGATCCCGACTGCGGAGGTGTTCGAGCACCTCACGCAGGAAGAACAGCAGATCATTATCGATCGCAAGATTAACTTCTACAACGTCAACGCGCTCAAGATCGCCATGGACGTTGGGCTGGGTGGCCGCATCAACACGGTCATGCAGACGGTCTATTTCGAACTGTCGGGTGTGTTGCCTGCCGAGCAGTCCATCCAACTCATCAAGGACTATGCCAAGAAGACCTTCGAAAAGAAGGGCATGGATATTGTCGAAATGAACTGGAAAGCGATCGATGCCGCCGTCGCCGCCATCGAAAAGGTGGACGTTCCCTCGGGAATCACCAAGTCCTACGTGCTGCCGGATCTGATTCCGGCCGATGCGTCCGACTTCGCGAAGAACGTGATCCTTCCGGTGATGATGCAGAAGGGCGACGATGTTCCGGTTTCCGCGATGTCGTTCGACGGAACCCTGCCGACCGGCACCAGCAAGATTGAAAAACGATGCATCGGCCCGCGGGTCCCGAAATGGCTCAGCGAAAACTGCATCCAGTGCAACCAGTGCGTCATGGCCTGCCCGCACTCGGTCATCCGCGCCAAGCAGATTGAACCCTCCGAGCTCGAAACCGCACCGGAATCCTTCAATGTGCTGAAGTCCAAGACCAAGAACGACAAGGATCTGGACTATAAGATCCAAGTCTACGTTGAGGACTGCACCGGTTGCGGCGTCTGTGTTGAAACCTGCCCGGCCAAGACCAAGGCGCTGGAGTTCACCACGCTTGAAGAAGAGAAGGCCGCCGGCGAAGTGGAGAATGCCTACTTCTTCGACGCGCTTCCCGACAATGTCCTCGATGGCGCGAACCCTGCCTCTGTCAAGGGCCTGCAGTTCAAGAAACCGCTGTTCGAGTTCTCCGGAGCCTGCGCAGGCTGCGGCGAAACGCCGTATGTGAAACTCGTCACGCAGATCTGCGGCGAGCACATGATGGTGGCCAACGCCACGGGTTGCTCCTCCATCTACGGGGGCACCTTCCCGACCGTCCCGTACTGCACAAGCGAAGCGGGCCGCGGACCTTCCTGGGCCAACTCGCTCTTCGAAGACAACGCCGAATACGGCATGGGCTTCCGCCTTGCGGTCGACAACAACCGCGCGCTGCTTCGCCGGTATGTCGCGCAGCTGCTGGAGCTCGGCACCACCGCCGACCTGAAGGCCGCGCTGGAGAAGGCGCTGGAAATTTGCGTCGACAACGAGCTGGGCGACGAAGCCATTGCGGCGCAGAACGCGGTGAAGATCCTGCTCTCCTCCGGGCTGGCCGAGGCTTCCGCCGAGGCGGCTCCGGTGGTTCGCAAACTGATCGAACTGCAGGACTACTTCATCGACAAGGCCGTTTGGATCTTTGGGGGCGACGGCTGGGCCTACGACATTGGATATGGCGGGCTCGACCACGTGGTTGCTTCCGGCAAGAACGTGAACATCCTCGTTCTCGATACCGAAGTGTATTCCAATACCGGCGGCCAGGCCTCCAAGGCCACGCCGATCGGCGCGGTGGCCAAGTTCGCCACCGCCGGCATGCGTGCCGGCAAGAAGAACCTTGGCTTCATGTGCATGAGCTACGGCAACGTCTATATCGCCTGCATCTCCATGGGTGCGAACCGCATGCAGACGCAAAAGGCGATCCAGGAGGCGGTCAACTACAACGGACCGTCGCTCATCATGGCTTATTCGCCCTGCATCGCGCACGGCATCGACATGATGAAGACGCAGACCATCGCCAAGAATGCCGTCGAATGCGGCTACTGGCCGCTCTATCGCTTCAACCCCGAAGGGGAAGAGGGCAAGAAGTTCACATGGGATGCCAAGGAACCGACCGGCGACTTCCAAGCCTTCATCCGCAACGAGCGCCGGTATACGACGCTCCTGAAAACCGCCCCCGACGAGGCCGAAGGCCTCTTCGAACTGGCGGAAGAGGATGCGAAGAAGCGCTGGGGCTTCATGAAGAAAATAGGCGAAATCATGTAGCCCGTTGATTCATAAAAAGCCCGTCCACCGCGACGGGCTTTTTTTGATGTTTGAAAAGGAAACGATATGAAACAAGAAGAAGTACTGAGATTGTTCGAGGAAACCGGCGCGTTGCTCAATGGCCATTTTGAATTGCGGTCGGGGTTGCATAGCGACCGGTTTTTCCAATGCGCCCACCTACTGGAGCAACCGCGCACGGCGGCGCAGCTTTGCGAGGCGCTAGTGGAAAAGCTGAAAGTCGATCTCCAAGGGTTGGAAGTCGATACGGTGATCGCCCCGGCGATGGGCGGGATCACGATCGGCCACGAGGTGGCCCGATCGCTGGGTATTCGCTTTATCTTTGTGGAGAAGGAAGACAACGTATTGGTGTTGCGCCGCTTCAAGATCAATCAAGGCGAACGCTTTGTGATTGCCGAGGATGTGGTGACGCGCGGGGGACGTGTTCAGGAAACCATCGATATTGTCCAGGGAAACGGTGGCATCGTGGCGGCGATCGGAATCTTGGTCGACCGCAGCGGCGGAAAGGCATCGTTCGATGCGCCATTGGTGAGCCTGCTGGAAATCGAGCCGGTCACATACGATCCCGCCGACTGCCCGCTGTGCAAAGAGGGGCTGGAATTGGTGCATCCGGGGAGTAAATAAGTCGCTCATCGCTTTGACTTGTCCGGGGCAAAGGGGTAGATTCCCCGACTGTTTTTAGAAATCTTATTGGAGGTCGCTTGTGTCGCATCCGTTGGAACCGATAGTAGCATTGCAGAAGAAAGATCGTAGACTCATCAAGCTCATGCGGGAAATTCGTGATATCCCACAGCGGAAGAGCGACATCGAAGCGCAACTGGCTGGCTCGACACAGAAGCTGGAAATTGCGCGCGACAGCAAAAAGCATACGGAAGCCTCGCTGAAGGAGCTGGAGCTGGAGGTGGAATCCCTCAAGGAGCGGGTCGTTAAATACAAGCAGCAACAGATGGAGGCAAAGACCAACGACCAATATCGCGCCTTCGTCAAGGAAATCGGTACGGTTGAGCGCGAAATCAGCGATCTCGAAGACAAGGAAATCGTGCTGATGGAAAACCTCGAGAAGGGCAAGGCCATCGTGGCCGAATGCGAGGAAAAGCTGGGCGGCGAGAAGGCCGGCATTGCCGACGAGCTAGGGGAACTCGATGCCCGTTCCGCCGAGCTGACCGAAATGCTGGAGCAAATGAAGGCCGACCGCGTGCGCGCGGCGGAACAGTGCGACAAGCCAATCTTGCAGAAGTATACGCGCATCATGAACAACAAGCGCGATTTTGCGGTGATCATGGTGGAGCCGGGCGGCCATTGCGGCGGGTGCCACATGAAGCTGCCGCCGCAGGTGACCAACGACGCGCGCAACCCCGCGAAAATCGTGGTTTGCAACTTTTGCGGGCGAATCGTCTATAATCCGTAACTCGTAATCCGTAATGCGTAACTTTACAGGGTTACGCATTACCCATTACGCATTAAATTTAGCAGGCAGGGTGTATCGGTCGCTCTTCGTTTCGGCGGGGGGAGGAAAGTCCGGACTCCGCAGGGCAGGACGTTCCGTGGTTAACGCGGGAACCTCTGTGCGATATCGCAGGGGATGGAAAGTGCCACAGAAAATATACCGCCCCGGCTTGCCGGGGTAAGGGTGAAATGGTGGGGTAAGAGCCCACCGCCCCGAGGGTAACCGAGGGGGCAGGGTAAACCCCGTCCGGAGCAAGATCAAATAGGGAACGAGAGGCTGCCCGCTTCATTTGAGTTCCGGGTTGATCGCATTAGATAAATGATCGACCCCGCAAGGGGAACAGAATCCGGCTTACCGCCCTGCCTGTCTTTTTTTCGTGAAAAGCGCCGATTGAGGCGTGGTTTCCCTTGATGAGTTCAAGTGGAGGGTTGAAGAATCCTCACGCCTTTTTCTTCGGCATCTTGCCTTTCATGATGACTTCGTAGGCTAGGCGGTCGAGGGCCTTCCCGCTCGAGAGTTCCAGTTTTTTCTTAATGTTGATGCGGTGGGTATCGACCGTATTGCGGCTTATGTTCAGCTTTCCCCCGATGTTTATCGTATCAAGCCCTTGGCCAACCAAGTTGAAGATATCCATTTCGCGGTTGGAGAGGGTGTCTAGCGCACTATTCGGACCCCGCCCTCGGCCAGTCTTTTGCCTGAGCACGCGTTTTTTGATTTTCGGGCTGAAGTAGATGTCGCCAGCCAGGATGGTGTATATGGCTTCCTTGACCATGTCCGCCCGGGAGGTCTTCATGACGTATCCACGTGCTCCCGCACTGGCGACTCGCTCGCCAAAGAGCTTTTCCTCGGACATCGTATAAACCAGCATGTGCACTTTTGGGAACAGGTGGTGGATCTTCTGAATGAGATAGGTGCCGTCGGAGTCGTCCATGGATAGATCGATGATTGCAAGATCCGGTGTCACCGTGGCGAGTAGTGCCAGCGCTTCTGCTGCGGAGGCGGCGGCTATATCGATCGAAAGGGTTTCTTCCGATGCCAGCAGGGTCTTGAGGCCATCATGGATGATGGGATGGTCATCAACGATCATAATTGAATGTGTTGGACTTGCCATTTTGAAACCTCCCTCCTTCTACCTTGGGAAGACTTTACACTACGGGGTTTCGAAAAACAAAGCATATTTTTGAAGAATTTCATGGTCACCGTACTTCAAGATCTATTTATGGTCAATGCAGGCAGCAGGTATCCTTTCGTTTTTCGGGGAGCATGCCTTTGGCAAGAATACCGATCAAGGCAACGGCGGCAAGGATACCCAGCCACCCCTGTTTGTTTCCACAGTCGCAGGCGGCTTCGCCAATGCCCGGTTTCAGATCCATGGCGTTTATGATGAAACCCGCGCCCAGCGCACAGAGGGCCAAGGTGGCCAGAAAAACGATGAGCTGCTTCTTCCCGATGATTTTCCAAAGGGTCGTCAACGTTGCCGCATTGGTGGCGGGTCCGGTGATGAGGAAAATCAATGCAGCGCCTGGGGATATGCCGGCCTTGATAAAGGCCAATGCAATCGGAACGGAACCCGAAGAACAGACGTACAGAGGGATGCCGATGAGCAGCATGAGGAACATGGCTGCAACCGAATCGCCCATGCGGTCGGCAAAGTAGTTCTCGGGAATCAGGCCGCTGATGATGCCGGAAATGACGATGCCGAGCACCATGGCGCGGGCAATATCGCGCGGCAAGGAAACAAAGCCGTAGGAGAGCATGCGCTTGAGGATATGGGTTTGGCTGGGTTGGCAGCATTCGTCGGTGCAGTCGGGAACCACCTCTTCGTTCTTGGGCGAAACCGCTCCGACAGCCATGCCGCAGAGAATTCCGGAAACGAACGCAACCACGGCGCGAAAAACGGCATACACCCACCCCAGCAGGGCATAGGTAATCATCAGGCTATCCACGCCGGTCTGCGGAGTGGAGGCCAGGAACGAGGCCGTTGCGCTGCGGCTGGCGCCATGCTTGCGCAGTGATGCCGCTAGCGGAATCACACCGCATGAACAGATCGGCATGGGTACGCCGACCAAAGCGGCCTTCAGTGATTGAATCCAGCCGTGCCCCCCGAGATGTCGCCGCACATACTCCTTCGAGATCAGAACCGACAGTATGCCGGCCATCAGGAACCCGAACAGGAGGTACGGGGCCATCGCCACCGTAACGAGCCAGATTTCCTTTAGGATGTTGAGCAGGATGTCCATGTGCTCCCTTGATTGAACTCTGCCATGATTATACTTCGTCTAAAGAGGCTCAAGCCTTATCGAGATAAAATGCGGTCCGGTTTGGTGGAGGCAACCCAGTTCGTCGAAGTCGTCGCGGGGAACCGGGGGTTGGACGCACCAATCTGGATGGGGTCGCCGAGATACACGGGTTGGCGATGCAGCACGTATAGATCGAGAATGGTTTTCACGCGCGCCAGATGCTCCCGCAGCCGTGTCCGGAAGCCTGTGCGTGTGGCCACATCGACAGCGCAAAATCCGATGGCATCGATTTTTTTCCGTTTGGCAATGAAAATGGCACGTCTTACATGAAACTCTTGCGAGATGACCGTGAATTGCGTTAGCCCGAAAACCTTCTTGGCTCGTACGATGGAGTCGATGGTGCTGAATCCGGCATAGTCGCAAACGATGCGGTCTTCCGGAACCCCCCTTTTAATCAACGAGGCCTTCATCGCTCCCGCTTCGTCATAGGTCGCAACATGATTGTCGCCACTCACCAGGATAAACTCGATTTTCCCCGCTTTGTACAATGAGCTGGCGGCATTAGCGCGGTGGTAGAAATAAATGTTGCGGGCGCATCCCAAAACAAGTCCCACCTTGCGCTTAGGTGTGCTGATTGCATTGTGATGGACGCGGCCAGCGCTGTCCGCCTCGATCCACCATCGGGCAACCGCAACGCAAGCCAGGGCCGCTATGGCCAAGGTCAACAGAAGGCGAATAGATTGCCGCGAATTAAAATGAATGCGCATGAGGGAAGGATAGTTGTTTGTGCGGTTGAATTGAAGTTGTTTTGCCAACTCCCGGAACATCTGTATATTTCCAAGCCATGGAGCATTCCAAAGCCATCAAGGAAAAGTTGAAAGCCCTGCCGGACAAACCGGGGTGCTACTTGATGCGCGACCGCGCCGGGAAGATTATCTATGTCGGCAAGGCAGCGTCGCTGCGCAAGCGGGTGCAGAGCTATTTCCGCAGCCACACCAAGCGCACGGCGCAACCGAAGATCCGCAGCCTGATCAGCTCGATCGCCGATTTCGACATCGTTGTGCTCAAGTCCGAGGCGGAGGCGATCCTGACCGAGGGCAAACTGATCAAGGAGTACCGCCCGCACTACAATACGCTGTGGAAGGACGATAAGCGCTTCACGATGATTCGTGTGGATATTCAGCACCCGTTTCCAACCGTTGGAAAATGCCGGATTAAAAAGGATGATGGCGCGGCCTATTTCGGCCCCTACACCTCGGGCATGGCGGCGAAAGTGGCGGTGGAAGTTCTGGAGCGACGCTTCGGCCTGCGCCGCTGCCGCCCGCGCGTACCGGATGCCGATACCTACAAGCATTGCAGCAACGACATCATTGCCGACTGTTCGGCGCCCTGCATTGGAAAGGTTTCGCCTGAGCAATACGGCCAGCGGGTGGAAGAAGCTTGTGCCTTTCTGCGCGGCGAGCGGATGGGACTGCTCAAGGAATTGCGCGCCGAAATGGAACAGGCCGCAGCGGAACATCGCTTCGAAGAGGCTGCCGCCCTGCGCGACATGCTGTTGCACCTGCACAACGCCGTGAAGGAAAAGGCCCGGGTGCGCAAGACCCCGAAGATGAAGCAGGTCGAGGCCCGGCTTGGATTGAAGGAGCTGCAAAAGCAACTGAAACTGCTGGCGGAGCCGCGCGTGATCGAGTGCTTCGATATTTCCAACATTTCTGGAACCCATTCCGTGGCTAGCATGGTTTGCGCGGTGGACGGCGTGCCGTATCCCAACCGCTATCGCCGCTTCCGCATCAAAACCGTGAAGGGTGCCGACGATCCGCGCTCGATGGCGGAAGTGGTGCGCCGCCGCTACGCACGCTTGCTCAAGGAAGGCAAGCCAATGCCGGGACTGGTCATGGTCGACGGCGGCATCACGCAGCTGCGCGCCGCCAAGGCGGAGCTTGTGGAGCTTGGGCTGGACAAGCTTCCCGTCGTTGGGCTAGCTAAGCGCTACGAGGAAATGGTCTGGGATCATGAGCATAACTCCGGCAACCTGTTCCTTCCGCGCAACTCTGCCGGGTTGACCGTGGTGACGCGCCTGCGCGACGAGGCGCATCGTTTTGCGATCACCTACCACCGCGAGCTGCGCCGTCAACGCATCAAGGAATCGGTGCTCGACGAAATCCCGGGCATTGGAAAATCAAAGAAGGAAATGCTGTTGAAGCACTTTGGATCGATCGCCCGGCTGGCGCGGGCCTCGGCGGGGCAGATCGCGGAAGCGCCGGGGATCGGAAAAAAGACCGCGGAGCTCATCCGCAACGAATTGGGTAAAAAAGGATAGGGCATATGCACGTACCGACAAAACGGTTTGGAAGAACGGAAGTGCAGATGCCGGTGCTGACCTGCGGGGGCATGCGCTACCAGCAGGACTGGGAGGATCTCGATCCGGCCAAGGTGGAAAAGAAAAACCAGGAAAACCTGGAGGCGACCATCCACTATGCGCTGGAGCACGGCATCAACCACATCGAGACGGCGCGCGGCTATGGATCGTCCGAAATGCAGCTCGGCTGGGTATTGCCAAAAATCGACCGCGACAAACTCCTCGTTCAAACCAAGGTTGGCGTGAAGGATTCGGCCAAGGAATTCCTCGAAAGTTTCGAAACCTCGATGAACTACCTCGGACTCGATTATGTGGACTTCCTTTCGATCCACGGGATCAACCTGCCGGAACACATCGACACCTGCCTGAAAAAGGGCGGATGCCTTGATGCCATTCGTCAATTGCAGAAAGAGGGGCGGGTTCGCTTCTGTGGGTTTTCAACGCATGCCGGGCCGGAGGTAGTCGTTCCTGCCTGCGCGAGCGGCGAATTCGACTATGTGAACCTGCACTGGTATTTTATCTATAATCAGCTCCATTGGCCGATGGTCGAGGCCGCCACCAAGATGGATATGGGCGTTTTTATCATCAGCCCCAACGACAAGGGAGGGATGCTTTACCAGCCCACCAGGAAAATGAGCGGCTTGTGCGATCCTTTAAGCCCGATGCAGTGGAACGACCTCTATTGCCTGTCCCGGCCAGAGGTGCACACACTGAGCATGGGCGTTGCCAAGCCGTCGGATTTCGATGAGCATGTTGTGGCCGTCACCCGGCATTGGGAAGAGCGGATCGTGCTGGCCGGAACCATCGAGCAGCGGATTGCCAAATCGATGGAAAACGATCTTGGTGCGGACTGGATGCGCCGGTGGCCCGAGGGACTGCCGCACTACACCGAAACGCCCGGCAACATCAATGTGCGGGAAATTATGCGTCTGTGGACGTTCCGCAAAGGGCTGGATTTGGAGGCGTTCGCCAAGATGCGCTACAATTTACTCGGCAATGCCGACCACTGGTTTCCCGGCCAGCAGGCCGCGGATGTGGACAAGCGGGATTGGTCGTGTCTGGCCGGAAGCCCCTTCGCCGACCGCATTCCCGGCATCCTGAAAGAGGCCCACGAATGGTTCCACGAGGAGAAGGATGCCAAACGCCTCAGCGAGTCAGGAAAGTAGGGCAAGCGTCCCGCTTGATTAAACGAGCGGGACGCTCTTTCTACTTTGTTCTCAAAGACCTCGCATTGTGCGGGACCTTTTTTTATCTTCCAGCGCATGAAACGAATTGGAATCACCATCGGGGACATCAACGGCATCGGGCCGGAGGTTGCACTCAAGGCGGTCGGCAAACCCCGCTGGCCGGCGGATGTGGGATTTGTCTTTATCGGCTCGGAGCAAATCGTGCGCGAGCAAGCCGCCGCGATGCGAATTCCGGTTTCGCGAAAAATCCGTTTCCAGGAGCTTGAATCCAGAGTTAGGTGGCATCCCGGTAAAATCCGTATCGATGCTTCCCGGCACGCTGCGGAAGCGATTCGGCAGGCCGTCAAAGGCTGCTTGGCTGGTGGCTTGAATGCCATGGTCACCGCGCCGATCTGCAAGGAAGGGTTCCATAAGGCCGGTGTCAATGTGCCCGGCCACACCGAATACCTCGCCGAACTCACCGGCACGGAAAACGTTGGCATGATGCTCATGGGCGGCGGTCTGCGCGTCATGCTCGTCACCCGCCACATCCCGGTTTCCGCAGTGCCCGCCGCGCTGACCCGCAAGAATATCCGCGAGGCCATCGAGCTGACCGGCCAGGCGCTGGGACTGTTTGGCGTGAAGAATGGAAAGATCGGCGTCTGCGGCCTCAACCCGCACGCGGGCGATGGCGGCATAATCGGCCGCGAAGAGATCGACCTCATCAACCCCGCCATCCGTGCCGCGCGTAAGAAGGGATTCAACGTTTCCGGTGCCGTCCCCGCCGACACCATTTTCCATGAAGCCTTGAAAGGGGACTACGACGCGGTCGTCGCCATGTACCACGACCAAGGTTTGGGGCCGCTCAAGATGCTCGGTTTCGACGAAGGCATCAACGTCACCCTCGGCCTGCCGATCATTCGCACCTCGCCCGACCACGGCACCGCCTTCGGCATTGCCGGGGAAAACCAGGCTTCGCCCAAAAGCATGAAAAACGCCATCGCCCTGGCCCTCGAAATGGCCGAAAAACCCAACCCGTGGAGATGAACAGAATAATTAGGGCAAAATAATTCTGTTCTAATTATTCTGTAAAAAACCGGAAGAAAAGATGACTGATACACCACGACTCACCAGCCCAAAAGAAGTGCGTGAATTGCTCGCGAAACTTGGCCATCGCCCGAACAAGGGGCTGGGGCAAAACTTCCTCATTGATGCCAACATTCTCGATATCATCGCCAACACGGCGGAGATTCAGCCAAGCGAATCCATCCTCGAAATCGGTCCCGGCCTCGGCGCGCTCACCGAGCGGATTCTTCCAAAGGCCGGAAGCGTCACCTGCATCGAGAAGGATCCGGTGATGGTGGACTATCTAACGTCGCGCTTCAGTGATTTTACGCTGATTGAATCCGACGCGCTGGATGTGGATTTGGATGCGTTGTTTGCGGACGGAATCACGAAGGTGGCGGCCAATCTGCCGTACTCGGTGGCGAGTCGGTTGATGGTCGATATTGCCGAGTGTGCACACCGCCCGGAACTGATGTCGCTCACGATCCAGAAAGAGGTGGCCGATCGCTTGGTTTCGCCGCCGGGTGGCAAGCACTACGGAATTCTCGGCATCCTGACCGGCGTGTTTTATAAAAACAAACTGGTTAAAAAGATTAGCCCCACCTGCTTCCTGCCGCCGCCGAAGGTGTGGTCGGCGATAGTGCGGATGGAGCGACGCACGGTTCCAATCGTTCCAGATGCGGAATACCCGACCTTCAAGGATCTGGTCAAATTTTGCTTCTCGCAACGGCGCAAGCAGATTGGAACGATCCTTAGAAAAAAGGGGATTGAACCGGTCGACGCCTTGTTGACCGACGCTGGAATCGAGCATGCCGAACGCCCTGAAAAAATCGAAATAGAACGATGGGCCGCCTTGGCGCGATTGCTACCTTAAAAATAGAAAACAGGATCTTTGGAGCGTGATTTCCCCAAGGCGGGGTGTTCCAAAAGTCTATTCTGAATCGGGCAATTTGATTTCGCCGCGAATGTATTGGCCGACTTTCTTCAGCGTCGCAACGTCGATTTCGCGAAGCATGCCGGCTCGGGTTGGTCCAACATCCAGCGAAAAGAGGTTTCCGTATTTCTTTGCGCCGAGGTAGTCGCGATAGATCGCTTCCGCTGAGACCGCCACGCCATCATTCTCCGGTAGCGAAAAGAACCATTGCGCCCCCCGATAGTTTTTCCCCGATTTGTTTTTTGGCAAAATGGGATAGGTGAATTCTGCGACCTTGAACTTCGAGTAGTCGGCCTTGAGATGCCCCTTGTGCCAAACAGCCTTTTTGTCGCCGATGGGTCCGGGGCGGCCCCGTTCGCGCAGGTTCAGGCGGCCGGCCGTTTCGCCGGTATTGAATCCGCAGAACGTTTCCGGCTGAATTTTGCGCACCCACTCGACCGTCTCTTTATGGCTCAGGCCGCCATCGCCGATGGCATGGTCGAACCAGATGAACTCGATCGGGCCGTAGCTTGTCAGCAGTTCGCGCAGCTGGGCTTTCTTGATCTCGGGGCGGCTAGCGCTTTGGTGGATCCCCTTGTTTTCGGGATTCCAGCTCCAGTCACCCTCGGAGTAGTATAGCGCGAGCTTTATGCCATGCTTGTCGCAGGCCTTGCGAACTTCGGCCAGCACATCGACGGGAAGGAATTTGGTGTTGGTTACCTTGCGTTCGGTGGTTTGGGTGTCCCATAGGCAAAAGCCATCGTGGTGCTTGGTGAGGAAGAGGACATAGCCCATGCCCGCTTCCTTGGCGGTGCGGACCCATTGGTCGGGATCGAAGCCGCTCGGTGCGAAAAAGTTGATATCCTCGACGCCCGGCGTCCACTCGCGACCACTAAACGTGCTAAAGCTCCAGCAGACAAACATTCCAAACCGAAGCTCCTTCAGCTCCTTTGTGCGCATGCTTAAGTCGGTTTTAGAATCCTGTGGTTGGGCAAGCGATCTTCCCGTAGCCATAACGCCCATCAAAATAGATAGTCCCGCCAAAATCATCCGTCTCATGGCCATACTCCTTTTTTACGATGGTCGTACATTCTCGAAAACCAAATGCACTGCAAATGCAGACGCAACGGAATGCCGGGCCATTTTAGTGTGGTTGCTCACTTCTGGTGGATTTCTGCATAAATTTGTAGGACGATCGTTGCGAAGAGGAGGCCGATGAAAATGCCGGCACTTTCGAAATAGGGGGCGGGGATTCTGGATAAAGTCATCCTCTTTTCCTGGGCTTGCGGCGGAAGCCATTGCGGATGGCGAGTGTCCAGACGACCCAGAGGGCTTCGTAGATAATGTTCCCGCTCATCTTCGAGGTGCCTTCCTGCCGATCTTCGAAGACAATGGGAATCTCGCCAATGCGGAACCCTTTCATCCAGGCCTTGTGTGTCATCTCGATCTGGAAGCCGTAGCCGTTGGCTTTGACTTTATCGAAATCGTATGACTCCAGTACTTCGCGGCGGAAACATTTGAAACCGCCGGTGGGGTCGGTGAAGGGCATGCCGGTGATGAGCTGGACATAGATGCCGGCACCCCGGCTGAGCATCAGGCGCGACAGCGGCCAGTTCATGATGCGGATGCCGCCGACGTAGCGCGAGCCAAGCACGAGGTCGGAGTCGGCGATGGCCTTGTCGCGGAAGTCGGGGATTTCGTTGGGGTCGTGGGAAAAATCGCAGTCCATTTCCATCACGAATAGGTAGTCGCGCTCCAGCGCCCACTTGAAGCCGGCAATGTAGGCGCGACCGAGCCCCTCTTTCGCGGTGCGGTGCATCACGTGGACGCGCTCATGTTTTTCCGCCAGCGCATCGGCTAGCTGACCGGTGCCGTCCGGGGAATTGTCGTCCACGAAAAGCATGTCCGCATGCGGAGAGGCTTCCAGCACCGCTGCGGCGATTTGGTTGATATTCTCTTTTTCGTTGTAGGTCGGGATGATGACCAAGGTGTCGATATCACTCATAATGTCGAAGATAGTAGATAAAACGGGTTTCTCCTGCAATGGGATAGTGGATTAAATGGGAAAGAAAGAGGGGGATGGGGGTGATGTAGTTTAAGGAGTCATACTTAATGAAGTATGAAATTTAATAGTTAAAACACCCCTGTATATAAGGGTTTCGCAAAATTGCATATCATACTTCATTAAGTATGATATGCAATTTCAGGAGGTGAGGGAAAGTTGCCTGACTTCATTAGGCGAAATTACGATGAGCGAAAGGGAGGGGGGGGGGCTCTTGGGGAAGGCTTTTTGTGCGGCTTTTTTGTAGATGGCCATCTGTTCCCGGTAGGCATGGGCTACGGCATCATCGCCGGCCTCGGTAAACTTGTAGTCGAAGAGGGCAATGCCAGCGGCGGAACGGCAGAGCAGGTCGATGGTGCCGTCGATCAGCAGATCGCCGTCGTGCAGCACAAAGGGTAGTTCCGGACAAATTTCCTGCATGTCGGTGGTTAGGTTTCGCATCAGTTCACGAGCCTGTTCGATTCTTCCCACCAAGGCGGCGGCCTCGGTTTTTTGGATGCCGAATTCGTCGCACAAAAGTTCCAGCCATTCGGCGACCGATCCGTTCCAGCCGTTGAGCGCCAACTGCTCCAGTACCGCGTGGCCGAGCGATCCCACCGCTGCCGCATTTTCAGCGGACTTTTTCGTCCGCGCCATTTCCTTGTCGGCCTCCATCTCCTTCGCCAGCCGCGTAGCTGGGATGCGCTGGAGCTGCGGGCGTTCCGGTGGTGGAGCGAGTGCCTCCAGCGCGGCGGTCAGTTGTTCCTCGCTGGGGATGAACGCTTGGATTTGTTCCGGGGTTCCTGTGGCCTCACGTAGCGTGGAGTAGGGGATCGAAGTAATATCGGGGCCAATCAGCGGTTCCAGTTGCTTGAGCCAGCCTGCGGGCTTCTGGCCTACCGAGGCCGAGGTAATGACGAGATCGCGCGCGCGGGTCATGGCCACATAGAAGAGGTTCTTGAGTTCGTGGGCGCGCACGTCGCGCGCCCGGGCGTTGGCCGCCTTGAAGCCCGGGGAGGCCACGCTGCTTTTGTCGGGCGCGCTAATCTTAACTCCCAACGCGGGGGCTTGGGTTTCGTCGAAAAAGACGCGGGCGAAGGCGGTGTCGTTTTGGGAACCCGCGCTGATGTCCGGCAAGACGACCACCCGCTTGGTGAGCCCCTTCGAGCCGTGGACGGTCATGACGGTGACGGCGTTTTGCGCCGGATCGAGCAGGGCGGCTTCGGGCACCTGTGGCGGATTCTGGATTTTTTCCGCAAGCTTGCGGGCGACGGCGGCGGGCGTGGTTTTCGCGCCGCGTTCGTTTTCGCGCAGCCAGTCGAGCACTTTGCGCAGGTTGGCCAGCCGCTGGGTGCCGCGCGGGAGTCCGGCGAGGATTGCATCGAAGCCCGTCTCGTCGATGAGCATCCGCACCAGTTCCGATGCCAGCCTGGTGCCGAGCAGGGTGCGGTAGCGGTCGATGAGATCGGTTTCCTCGGCATAATGGGCCATGAGGTGGTCGGCGGAAAAGCCGTCTTCGCTCCAGGCGAGCTCGGCGATCTTTTCGTCGGAGAGGCCGACCCAGGGCGAGCGCAGGAAGCCGATGAGCGAATAGACATCCGCCGGATTGGTGACGACGTTGAGGAAGAGGGAGACATCGCGCGTCTCTTGTCGCGTAAAGAGACCGCGCCCTTTCCCGCCAAGGGTGTACGGAATGCCGACGTGGCGCAGTGCCTGTTCCAGCGCCGACTGGTGTGTCGTGCGGCGCAATAGGATCAGGATATCGGAATAGCGGTAGGCGTTGCCTTCGCCCGTTGGCTCGAAGCCTTCCGAGTAGCGGAAGTTGGGCTGCCAATCCTTCGTTCTGTTAACTAGCAATTGGATACGGTTGGCGACGGCCTCCATTTCAGCGGCGATCTTTTCCTGTTTCGATAGCTCGGCGATGGCGTCGTCCGGTGCGAGGAATTCGACGCACGGCTTTTCGCCATCTGTTGCGAAGTCGGGGTTGGGGAGGAGCCGGGCGTTGTCGGAATAGTCCTCTTTGCCGTAGACGGACTCGAAGAGCTTGTTGACCACCTCGAGGATCGGGGCTTTGCTGCGGTAGCTCGTTTGCAGGTTTTCCAACTTGCCCCCGGCATCAAGGATGAGTTTTTCGAGATCGGGCATCACCTGCGGGTCGGCGCCGCGCCAGGTGTAGATGCTCTGCTTCTTGTCGCCGCAGATGACGAGGTGGGTGTTTGGTCTCCACAACGATTGGATTAGCTCGCATTGGATGCGCGAGGTGTCCTGCACTTCGTCGACGATTACATAGTCGAATTCCGGCGCGGCGTTTCCGGATTCGAGCAGTTCGGCAGCCATGCGCAGCTGGTCGTCGAAGTCGACCACGTCCATGCTGTGCTTGCGCTGCTGGAATTGTCGGGCCACCGCCTGCACGTAGCGGGCGAAGGCTTGGGCGGCGGGGAAGCGGGCTTTGTATTCGATGGAAACGTTGACGGCATCGAGTAGCTCCCAGAAATCGTCCGAGATCGGCTTTTGCCCTTTTCCGCGTCCAAACTTTTTGAGTTCGGAGCCCAAAAGAATCGCGGTTAGCTCCTCGACGTTTTTAGCCGCTGGAATGTTTTCCTCAAGGCGTTTGGCCACTTTTTGGGCATCGGCGGTGAGCTTGGGTAGCTCGTTCATGCGGGTGAGGATTTCGCTAAAGGCGGGAAGCGAACCGGCATCCTGCGGCTCGGGCAGCAGGGCTTCCGCGTTTTCGAGCGGAATGCCGAGACTGCCTGCTTGTGCAATCAGGTTCGGCACCGTTTCGGTGATGCTGGTGCCGAACCCTTTTCCGCTACCGATGATGTGCGCCCCGGCGCAGAAGGTTTTGAAGGCGGGGTCAGAGTCGAGCCGGTCGAGCAGTTCGCTGCGGCAGATTTGGTTGAGCAGCTCGTCGCGGTCGTCGCCGATTAGGATGGAGAATCCGGGGGAGAGTCCCGCTTCGAGCGCGTGTTCGCGCAGGAGGCGGGTGCAGAAGGAATGGATGGTGCCGATCGGCGCGGAGGGCAGGCGACCCATGGCCAGGATGGCCGATTCGACCTGTTCGTCATCTCCTTCCGCCTCGGCGGTGCGACGCGCCTTTAGCACCCGATGGGCCACGCGCATGCGCAGCTCGGCGGCGGCGTTGTCGGTGAAGGTCATCAGCAGGATCTTGCGCGGGTCGATGCCTTCCTTGAGCACCAGCTTTTCGTAGAGCTGGGTCACTTGGTAGGTTTTTCCGGTTCCGGCCGATGCGTTGTAGACCATGTTCATGGAGGCGGACTATAGGGTCTTTTTGAGGACATTGGAAATTGAAAGTTGGTGTGCCAGCCTTCAAAGTCCGCCACTATGAAGATTGAGCCATACATCAACCAGTCGCCTTTTTTCAAGGGCCTGTCCGAAGAGCATCGCCGGGAGCTGACGGCCATCTGCACCCTCAAGTCGGTCAAGAAGCGCGGCTATCTGTTTCATGAAGGAGAAAAGGGCAGCAACATGTTCCTGCTCGTCGATGGAAACCTCCAGTTGCACAAGAACACGGAGGATGGCCGCGAGGTGGTGATCCGCCTGATCAAGCCCGGCGAAGTGTTTGCCGAGGTGGTGTTGTTCGAGAAGGAGCGCTATCCGGTTTCCGCCCGCGCCGTCACCCACGCCGATGTGCTCGTCTTTCCGCGCGAAGGGATTCACCGCCTGCTCGCCGAGGAAAGCTTCCGCAACGACTTCATCGCCATGCTCATGGCCAAGCAGCGCTACTTGGCCGAGCGCATCCAGGAGCTGACCACCAAGGATGTGGAGCACCGCTTTTTCACGTTCCTGCGCAGCCAGTATGGCGAGCGGGAGACCATCCACACGCCGCTTTCGAAAAAGGATATCGCCGCCGCCATCGGCACCACGCCCGAAAGCCTCTCACGCCTCATCCTGCGCCTGCACGAAGACAAAATCATCGATTGGAAGGGGAAGGAGATCCGGATTTTGTCGGATAGGCACGAGGGCGGATAGAGGGGATTTTGCCTGCTCCATGCCATGCGTTCGCAAGCATTTTTGCTCATCAGACCTGCAAATATTTATATACTATACTATATAAAACAGGGCTAAAATGGCCATTTTTAGGCCAAAATATATAGTATACTATATAAAAAATAGGACCGAAAATCTTCAGTGACGAGGGGTTTATGAGGCCGGATAGACGGTGAAGGGCAGTTCCTGCTTGAGGTCGGGCCAGCGGGGGATGTCGCCGTGGAAGACGAGCTGCCAGCGGATGCCACCGTCGTTGCCGGGGAGCGTGCAGGATCTTTCTTCCGGTATCCGGAACTGCAGGGTGCCTTGCGCGATTTCGTTCTGGCTGTCGGTTTGCAGTAGCTCTTCTTTGAAGATTGGCGTCTTGACGATGCGGGTGCTCCGGTTTTTTCCGCTTCCTGATGTTTCGGTGGTGACGCGCAGGCATTGGAGCGAGAGGGTGAGTTTCCCGATGCGGTCGGCGCGCCCATTGATGCGCCAGCGCAGGGCGACGGAGGTGCCGGGGCGGATCGCACCCGGGGTGATCTCGACGGTCGGGCGCGGGTTGAACAGGGCTAGGCAGGCGTGGATGACTGCCCCGATCATGGCGATCTCGACCCCGCCAAAAACAATGCGGAGAAGAAGCGGGGATTCAGATTTGAAGACCATAAAGGTGAAGCCGCCCCAGATCGCTACAAAAAGAAGAGAGACTATGACATTTCCAAGGGGGGTGGAGCCTTTTAATGTCACGACATGTTCGTGCGCCTGACCTTGGTCGAGCTTGGCCTTTTTTGCGCGGAACCCGGCGATGATGATGGCGATTCCGACGAAGACAAAGATCAGTGGGATCAGGCCGAAGAGCAAACTCTTGGATGCACTCCGCTTGATGACCGATTCGGTCGGATCGTTCGGGTTGACGTAGACGTTGAAGGTATGCCCTTTGGGGTATTCGCGGACGATCTCGGTCTTGCTGTCGCGCCCGCTGCTTGATCCGCCCATGAAGGTGTATTGGTCGCCCAGATATTCTTCGCCAGCGACCTCGTAGCGGTAGGCGATGTACGGGCTATAGGTTGTCCCGTCGTCGTCGCTATGCGATTTTACCTTGCTCGAAACCACGGTTGCCGACACGGCATTCCACGTTTTGGCGTCGTTCGTTTTTTGCAGGGGGGTGATGAGTATGGGCTTGAGGGCGATCAATCCAAATAGTGCAAAGACGGCGCCGAAGATAATCAAAAACCGCTTGCCGGAGGGTTTGGAGGATTCCCCCTTTTTCTGTTTGCGGCCGCGCAGCCAGGGGAGCGTGGCGAAGAGGAGGCCAATCGCCGGGAAAAGAAGGGTGAAGCCAATCGAACTGCGGGCACCTTTCATGGTGGGCAGGTCGAGCAGGGCTTCGGCGGGGTTGGCGGGGTTGTAGTGGCAGTCGAAGGTTTTCCCCGGGGATAGCTTTTTTCGGACGTGGTCGATTTCGCCGATGGTTTCCGCCGTGTAGTGCGGGTGCTTGCCGTAGCGGGTCGACGTAAAGATTTTCTCATCCACTTCGTAGCGGTAGGAAACCTCCAGCCGGAAGTCTTCGCCGTCGTCCTTCATCGCGCTCGAAACGATGGTGCAGGAGGTTTGCGCCCACTGCTGCATCGCCTTTGTTTCCTGGAGATTCTTCCACTCCTGCTTGACGAACTCCGTTCCTATGAACGCGAAGAAAAGGCCGAATGCGGTAAAGAGTAATTTACCGACAATCCCGCGACTCGAGATGGATGATGATGTTGTAACTCTCATTTGGATCCCCTTGTTTAAAGAAGGGGAGAATAGATCCCGAGGGTTGGGGTTTCAAGGGTGCAAGGACGTCCTTTTCTACGCTTCCATCTGCTGCTTGATGCGCATTTCGACGTCGTGCTCGTAGAGGGCAACGAGGGTTTCTTCGAGGTCGCCTTGCATGACGCGGTCTAGCTTGTAGAGCGTCAGGCCGATGCGGTGGTCGGTGAGGCGGTTTTGCGGAAAGTTGTAGGTGCGGATCTTTTCGGAGCGGTCGCCGGAGCCGACCATGGATTTGCGTTCGGAGGCTGCGGCTGCGGCGATTTTCCGCTGCTGGTCGTCGAAGAGCCGGGCCCGCAGGACTTTCATGGCGGCGGCCTTGTTTTTGTGCTGGGAGCGTTCGTCCTGGCACTGCACGACGACGCCGGTGGGAATGTGGGTGATGCGGATGGCAGAGTCGGTGGTGTTGACGTGCTGACCGCCGGCGCCTTGCGCGCGGTAGGTGTCGATGCGCAGGTCTTCGGTGCGGACTTCGATATCGACTTCTTCGGCTTCGGCCAAAACAGCGACGGTGGCGGCGGAAGTGTGGACGCGGCCCTGCGTTTCGGTTTGGGGCACGCGCTGGACGCGGTGGGTGCCGCCCTCGTGCTTGAGGATTTTATAGACGTCTTCGCCCTCGACGCTGAAGGAGACTTCCTTGTAGCCGCCCGCTTCGGAGGGGCTGATATCCATGACGCGATGTTTCCATCCTTTGACGTCGAAATAGCGGGTGTACATGCGGTAGAGGTCGCCGCAGAAGAGGCCGGCCTCGTCGCCGCCGGTGCCGGCGCGGATTTCCATGATGACGTTGCGGCTGTCGGTCGGATCCGGCGGAATGAGCGAAACCATCATTTCGCGCTCGGCGATGGGCAGTTTTTCCTCCATCTCCGCAATCTCCATCTCGGCCATTTCGCGCAGTTCGTCGTCGGAACCCGAGTCGGCGAGGATGGCTTCGCCCTCTGTTTTGGCATCGAGCAGATCCAGATAGTTTTTCGCGCATCCGGCCAGCTTCTTCTGGTGCGAATAGTCGCGCATGCACTCCTGCATCTTCCTCGGATCGGCCGATACCTCGGGTTGCGACATGCGCGTTTCGAGCTCGGTGAGTTTGGTCCGGAGTTGTTCGAGATAGCTGTGGTCAATCATAACGGCACCTGCTGAATTTTAGGCAGAATCACTTATTAGGCAGAATGATTGTCAAACCTTGTTTTAGGGATGATGCAGGCGCAAAAAGGCCGAACATGCTTGCGCAGGTTCGGCCTTCCAAAACGGGTAGCTAGTAGGTGCCTTCTGCGAAACGCTTGTTGAAGCGATCCACACGGCCCTCCGTATCGATCAATTTCGCGCTGCCCGTAAAGAACGGGTGGCAGCTCGAGCACATGTTTACGTGCATTTCCTTAACGGTCGATTGGGTCTTGATCTCGTTGCCGCAGGCGCAACGGACAAACGCCTCTGCGTAGTTGGGGTGGATATCTTTCTTCATGTCTAAAATCCTCGTGTTCAATTGGGAGCGAGGGTTTTAAACAAAGCGCACCGAGGAGGCAAGGCTTAGTTCACTTTTTTTGGCGCTGGCTTTGTGGGTGGGATCGATGATCCCTCCATCTGTCGCAAGGCATCCCGACAGGAGTGTGTTCCAAACCAGCAATTCTAATTATGGCAACAGACCGCTTAAAAGCGGTTCGTGGATAATTCAGGAAATGGGAAAGGAGCAACTTGCTTAAAGAACAAAGATTCAGATTGACGGATAGGCTCAGATATCTTCGGGAGGCACGTCCTTCATTCTTTCTCTACCACCAACGCCGAGCACTCCGCCCTATGTTGTAGGACACGGGTCTTTTTGAAAAAGGACGTGTTGCCTCACGGTATATTGACTCTTTCCGCTCCCCTTAGCCGGTCTGGAACGATCCATGGACGGCTATAATTAGAGTGGATGGAGGATTAGTCGGTGGAGTGCCATGCAACGAGCCGCTTCCGGAGGTTGCCGAGGTCTTCGAGGATCATGGTCAGCGAGGGGATCAGCACGAGCGTGATGAACGTGGCGAAGAGGATGCCGAAGCCGAGCGAGATCGCCATCGGGATCAGGAAGCGCGCCTGCCGCGATTGCTCGAAAATCATGGGAAGCAAGCCGAAGAAGGTGGTGAGCGTGGTGAGCACGATCGGCCGGAAGCGCTGGATGCCGGCGGCCATGATGGAATCATGCACGCCGAGGCCTTCCCTGCGTTTTTGGTTGAAGAAATCGATCAGCACCAGCGAGTCGTTCACCACCACGCCGGAGAGCGCAACAATCCCGAAAATGCTGATGACGCTGAGGCTGTAGCCCATGAGGAGATGGCCAATCACGGCTCCGACGATTCCGAACGGAATGCTGACCATGATGATTAGCGGCTGGCTGTAGCTCTTGAACGGAATGGCGAGAATCACGTAGATCAGGACGATGGCGCCGAGCAGTCCCCTGAGCAGGCCAACTACGCTTTCCTGTTGGTCTGCCTGGCGGCCCTCGAAGGAATAGGTCAGTCCCGGATAGGTTTGTTTTAGTTCGGGGAGGGTGCCGGCGGTCATGTCGGCAAGCACTTGGGGAGCTTTGCTCTTCGGGGTCACATTGCCTGAAACGGTAATCGTGCGATGGCCGTTTCGGCGGTTGATGGTGGTGTAGGCGCGTCCGCGCTCCATGTTCACCACTTCCCGGAGCGGAACCTCGGCGCCGGCCGGGGTGCGGATAATCATCGATTCGAGGCTGAATTCGGTTTCGCGCTCGGCTTCCGGCAGGCGCATCATGACCTTGATCTCGTTGCGGCCGCGCTGTTGGCGGATCGCTTCCGCGCCATAGTAGGCGTGGCGAACCTGCCGGGCGACCTCGAGCGAGGTCAGCCCCAGGCTGCGGCCTTCGGGCTTGAGCGTAAAGTCGATCTGCGGCTTGCCGGGGGTGACTCCGCTATCGATGTCGCTGACGATGGAATATTCGCCAAGCACGTTGGCCAGTGTCCGGCTGGCTTGTTCCAGAATGTTGATGTCGCGGTGCGAAAGCTCGATGGTCAGGGCATCGCTGCGGCTGCCGGGGCCACCGCTGTCGGCGCGGTATCGGATGGTGTCGATGCCGGGTAGCGAGCCGGCTTTCTTGCGCCAGCGCTGGACAAACTCCGAGGTGGAAACGGGGCGTTCCTCGGCATCGACCAGATCGAAGGTGACCGACCCGCTGTGTCCGCCGGAGTTGCCAATCTGCGACAGGTATCCCTTGATCTGCGGCTGTCCGGTTTGTTCTTCAATTTCGCGCACCAGCGCTGTGCCAGCCTTGATGATCCGGTCGTGGATGGCCTGTGTCTGCTCCACGGGGGCGCCATAGGGAAGCTTGAAGCTGCATAGGGCAACGTCGGCCTCAACGCTGGGAAAGAGCTGGAAGCCCATGCGCCCGCTTTTCACATAGCTGAGCGTGAGGATCAGAACGAACAATCCAATGGCCACCGTGAGGTATCTGCGGCGCAGGGTGAGGTCAAGAAACGGGCCGTATTTTTCGCGGACAAACCGCATGAACGCCTGGCTGAAGCGTTGCTGGAGATGGTGGATACGCCCTCTCTTTTCCCGCTCTTTTTGATGGGCCAGATGGGCGGGAAGCACAAACAGGGCTTCCACCAGCGAAATGATAAACGTGGTGCAGACCACCAGCGGGATGGCGGCGAAGAATTTGCCCATGGTGCCGGGAACAAAGTAGAGCGGCATGAAGGCGACAATGTTGGTGAGAATACTAAATGTGACCGGCATCGCAATCTGGCGGGTGCCCTTGATCGCCGCGCGCAGGAACGGCATGCCGTCTTGATGGTGATGATAGATGTTTTCGCCGACGACGATGGCGTCGTCCACCACGATTCCGAGCGCGAGAATAAAGGCAAACATCGAGACCATGTTGATGCTTAGGCCTATCGCGGGCATGATGAGCAAGGTGCCGAGGAACGAGATCGGAATGCCGAGCATCACCCAGAAGGCCAGGCGCATTTCAAGGAAGAAGCCGAGCACGATGAATACGAGAATCAGTCCGAGCAACCCGTTGCGCAGCAGCAGCTCCATCCGCTGGCGGAACATGTCTGCGCGGCTGTTCCATATTTCTATTTCAATGCCTTCGGGGAGGTGGGCATTCATCTGGTCAAGGACTTCGAGGGTCGCTTTCTCGACGGAGATCGGGGTCTCTTTTCCGATGCGGTAGACCGACATCGTCAGGGCGGGTTTGCCGTTGAAATAGGTAAACTGGTCCGAGTCGTTGAAGCTATCCCGGATTTCGGCAACATCCTCTAGCAGCACCTGCGTTCCATCGGGGCCGGCGATCAACGGGATCTTTCCAAACTGTTCGCCGTAGTCGCGGCGGTCGCGGACACGGACGAGGATTTCGCCGCTGGTGGTTTTCATGCCGCCGCCCGGCATTTCGACGGAGGAGCGCGCAATAATATCCGCCACGTTCTGGAGGGTCAGATTATAGGCGCGGAGGGAATCCTGCGGGATCTCGATGGAAATCTCGTAGTTCCTGACATTGGAAAGTTCCACCTGCGTAATGCCCGGCGATTGGATGAGGCCGTCGCGCACCTGTTCGGCCACTTCGCGCAGGACGGTATCGGCGGTGTCGGCCGAGACGATAACCGTCAGCACCTCGCGGCGGGTCGAGCTTACGCTGATGATCGGTTCCTCGGCATCTTCCGGGAAGGTGGTGATGCGGTCGACTTCGCCCTGGATATCCTGCGACAACCGGCCCAGGTCGTGCCCGGGCATCATTTCAACCGTCACGGTTCCAGAGCCCTCGCTGGCCCGTGCCGTCACTTCCTTGACGCCGTCGAGCCCGCGTACCGCCTCTTCGACGGCCAGCACAATGGCTTGTTCCGATTCCTCCGGGCTGGCCCCGGGGTAGGGCACGGTGATCGTGACAAAGTCGAGTTCGGCATTCGGCAGGAACTCCTGCCGAATGTTGAAGATCTGCAGGATGCCGCCGAGCACTAGGACCAGCATGATGATGTTGGCGGAAACCGGGTTGCGCGTCATCCACGAGATGGGTCCCCGCCGCTCTTTTCCGGGCAATAGGATTTGATTATTCATTGCCTATCGATCCTTTTTTTCCTTTGCCCATACCACTGCCCTTGCCGGGGTTGTCAGGGGTTGGTTCGCCGGGGAGTTTGAGCTGCATGCCGTTGACCGGCGTGGAAAGGTTGGTGAGAATTAGCTGTTCCCCGTCGTTGAGTCCGCCCGAAACAAGAACATCCGTTGCATCGCGCCAAAGGATTTCGACCTCGCGGATTTCAAGGGTGCGTTCCTTGGTGGCCAGCCAGACAAACCGATCGTCATGCAGGGCCGAACGCGGAATATGGAATGCATTTTCAATGGCGGAGCCTTCGAATTCCATGCGCACATACTCGTTTAGCAAAAGGGGTTGCCCACTCTTTAGCGGATTTTTCACGGCGACGAGCACGCGGGCCATGCGCCCCTTTTCTTCGAGCGCGCTTTCGAGCCGGATGGCGTGGCCCTTGCGGACTTCGCCGGTATTGCGGGTGATCGTGACGACGGAGCCGTTCTCGGGATCGCATTCAATCCATTGGAGACGGTCGATGGGGATGGATGCGCGCACATGGTATTCATCCGAGCCGGCCAACGTGGCCAAGGCATCCTGCAGGTTGACCTGCGTTCCAAGATCGGTTTTCCGCTCGACAATGAGCGCGTTGAACGGTGCGCGGATTTCGGTGCGCGCCAGATCGAGTTTGGCCTTTTCGAGCTCGGCCTTGGCGGCTTCGAGCTTGGCGGTGCGGTATTTCATGTGCGGTACGCGCAAGGCAAGCTCGCGGTCGGCTTCGGACGCCCCGTTGCCGAATTCGAGAAGCTCCCATTCGCGGGCGGCGATGTCGCGCTGTCCCTCTTCGAGTTTAAGCTGGAACTCGGCTTCGGCCAGCGCCGCCTTTTTCTGTTCGAGCGCCAGCTGGTAGTCGATGGGATCGATCTTCAGCATCGGCTCGCCCTTGTCGAAGGAGCCGCCGGCGATGAATTCCGGTGCGACTTCGATGATTTCGCCGGCAACGCGTGCGCGCAGCGTAATTTGGACTGCTGGCACGACGGTGCCGGTTGCCCGGAGCTTTACGGGTTGCGATCCGGCCTTCAGCGGCAGGATTTCGACGGCGTAGGCTCCGCGCTGCGGCCGCTTCTTTTCCGGCTTCTTCGTCGTCTTAATAATGAGGAGACCAATCCCCAACGCCACGGCGATCAGCAGGATCGGAATAAGGATTTTAGTGGATTTTTTCAATAGGCTCATGGTGGTTCCTCGCTTTCAAAAGATGGGGTTTGGAGTTCGTCCGTCCAGCTGCCGCCCAGTGCGCGGTAGAGGTTGATGCGGTATCGCAAAAGGGTGTATTGGGCTTCGACGCGGTCGCGCTCCAGATTCTGGAGGCTGACGAGTTCGACGAGCACGGGGAGATATTCGATCAGGCCGTTGCGGTAGCGGTTGACCGCCTCCTCGTAGGACTTGCGGCTCAGCTCCAGGTTGCGGTCGAGCGCGATGATGTATTCGCGCTGCTTCTGCTCGGAAACCAGGGCGTCCTCCACCTCCTTGATGGCATTGACGACGGTTGCGCGGTAGGTGGCCAGTCGTTCATCCGCCACCGCGCGGGCCCGGGCAACCTCCGCCTTGCGTCGGCCCCCGTCGAAGATGGGGCCGGTCACGCTGGCGGCCAGATTGGCAAACCAATCGTCGAAGAGGTCGATCGTATTGTTGTTGCCGTAGTTGGCGGAGGCGGTTAGCCGGATGGCGGGAAGGCGGTCGGCGCGCGCGGCGCTTACCGTCCAGTCGGCCGACTGCAGGCTCAGCCCGGCCTGCCGCACATCGGGGCGGTTGGCCAGCACGTCGGCGGGGATTCCAATGGCTGGAAGGTTGGAAAGGGTTGGAAGGGGTTCGTCGGGGATTTCCAGGGTTTTGAAATCCGCACGGCCCAGCAGTGCGGCCAGCCCGTTGAAGAGCAGTTCCTCGCGCAGCTCCGCCAGAGGAATGCGCGATTCGGTTCCGGCGACGGCCTGCCGCTGCTGGTAGACGTCGAGCGCGGTGGCGAGCGATTTGCGGAAGCGCAGCTCGATGAGTTCGAGCGAGGTTTTGTTGGATTCAAGCTGTCGGTGGATCAGCTCGGTCTGCAGCCGTTGGGCCATGATGCCCGTCCAGCCCAGGGCCGTCTGCGAAGCCAAGGTGATGGCGGCGGTCTTGAGCTGTTCGCGCGACGCGTCGCGGTCGAACGCGGCGGCTTCGGTCTGGGATTTGATGCGACCCCATAGATCGACTTCATAGGAGGCGTTCAAACCCAGCGATGCGTTTTCGATCGTGTGGTCGATGTTGCTGTTGCGGGCTCCCGATACCTTGGCGTCATAGTCGAGAGAGGGATAGCGTGCCGCGCCGGTCTTGACGGCAATGGCTTCGGCTTGCGCCAACCGCGCCCACGCCTGCTGGATGGTCGGGCTGTTGGTCAGGGCCTCTTCAACGAGCAGGTTGAGTTCCGAGGATTGGAAACTTTCCCACCAGCGGTTTTCCGCATCGGTCGCTTCGTCCCCATAGAGGGAGAACTGTTCCGGCAAGCCGTTGTTTAGTTCTGTCCGCTCGTCCGGCGCAAAAACCGCGCAGGAGCTAAGCAGTAGTGCGGATAGCACAAGGGCGGTCCCCGTGATTCTTAATTCATCATTCATCATTCTTGATTTCCTTGAGTCCGCCCAGTGAGAACCGGGCGATGTTCCGGGCAATCCGGTCGATTTCCTTCTCGGCCATGGGTTCCTTGCCGATCATGCGTTCGCGCAACGGGCGGCTGAAATTGTAGAACGCGCATTGGCCGATTATATTATGTTTGCAAAGTTGCAATTGCTGTTCGTTAAAATCCCCGCCTAAAAATTCCTTGATGACGTTTCCTATATATTGGTTCTGCGGGAGGAGGGCTTCCTTGGCGATGCGGTCGAGCGCGAGGGTGGGGGAGGCCATTTCGCGGCAGAGCAGCTTGGCGAAGCGCCCGGCTTCGCCTTCGCTGAAAATGCGGTGGAGGATGGCGCTGGCGAAACGGTAGAGGCAGTCCTCCATGGTCGGCTCTTCGGGCAGCCCCCCTTCGAGGGGGTAGGTGGTGGAGGCCGTCGCGAAGGCGTGGCGCCAGACTTTGTCGTAGAGTTTTTCCTTATCGCCGAAGTGGTAGTTCACCGCGGCAATGTTGGCTTCGGCTGCTTCGCAGATTTCCGCCACGGTCGCATCGCGGAATCCCTTTTCCGCAAAAATGGCGCAGGCGGCATCCATGACCCGTTCGCGTGTCGATTGTTTTGGCTTTTCCATAATTAAAACATTCATTTGAAACGAAGGTTTGAATCTATGTTCGAATTGCGCCCGGTTGTCAACCCGGCTTGTTGGTTTTTCAGTCGGCTCCGATAACGATGTGCCAATTCGCGAGCACCAGTTACAACGTTCATAGGGTTGGGCGGTTAATGATGGTGACGAGTTGCACGTCTCGAAGGATGATGTGGGTGGTGGAGCAAAACAATGACTATGCGAATCTCATAACGTTGCTAAAGCGGGCATTCTTCGGACCGCCGGCAACGGCGATTCAAGCTCTCCTCGAATGCCCGGATTTTCAGGACGGGAAGATCCGCGACGGTTCGCGCCCTTCCGTGGGGATTTGCGTAGGTGTAGTTGCAGTTTGACCCCTGAAAGCAGGCGGTTTTAATTTAGCGTTTTTTTTTAGGCTTCGGGGTTGACACGAAAACGGATTTCTATAAAGTGTGCCGCCTTATGTGCCAAATGGGTTTTGGCGGATTAGTGGGAATATATAGGAAAAAGAGGCTTTGTGAGCGCATTTTTGTTACCGGTGTGCCGCAGGGTTTCTTTGCCTGTTGTAGATTTAAGGATGGGATGTGCCCATGTAGCTCAGTTGGTAGAGCGCATCCTTGGTAAGGATGAGGTCAGCAGTTCGAATCTGCTCATGGGCTCCATATTGATTTAGGTTGAAAATAAGATTAACTGACGAAGATTCAGGAGGTAGACAAAATGGCTAAGGAAAAGTTCGAACGCACTAAGCCCCACGTGAACGTGGGAACAATCGGTCACGTTGACCACGGCAAAACCACTGTAACGGCGGCAATCACTTGCGTCCAGGCCAAGAAGGGCCTGTCTGAATACATCGCATACGATGCCGTTGCGAAAGCATCCGAGTCCCAAGGACGTCGCGACGCCACCAAGATTCTGACGATTGCGACTTCGCACGTTGAGTATGAATCGGACAAGCGCCACTATGCGCACGTCGACTGCCCCGGCCACGCCGACTACATTAAGAACATGATTACCGGCGCTGCCCAGATGGACGGCGCGATTCTTGTGGTGGAAGCGCCTTCCGGCCCGATGCCCCAGACCCGCGAGCACATCCTGCTTGCCCGCCAGGTGGGTGTTCCGAAAATCGTTGTTTTCCTCAACAAGTGCGATCTCGTCGACGACGAAGAGCTGATCGAGCTGGTTGAAATGGAAATCCAGGAGCTGCTTGCGAAGTATGAATTCGAAGAAGACAGCCCGATCATTCGTGGCGCGGCCCTTCCGGCCATCAACAATCCCGAAGGCCCGGAAGCCCAGTGCATCCAGGATCTGATGGAAGCTCTCGACAGCTGGATTCCAGAGCCCGAGCGCGTGACGGATCTTCCGTTCCTGCTTCCGATCGAGGACGTGTTCTCTATTGAAGGTCGCGGCACGGTGGTAACCGGACGCGTTGAGCGCGGTATCATCCACACCGGCGACGAAGTGGAAATCATTGGCCTGAAGGATACGGCCAAGACCACCTGCACAGGGGTTGAAATGTTCCGAAAAATCTTGGACGAAGGCCAGGCGGGCGACAACGTGGGCGTTCTGCTGCGCGGCACCAAGAAGGACGATGTCCAGCGCGGACAGGTTCTGGCCAAGCCGGGCTCCATTCTGCCGCATACCAAGTTTATCGGAGAGGTCTACGTCCTGTCCAAAGACGAAGGGGGACGCCATACGCCGTTCTTCAAGGGCTACCGCCCGCAGTTCTACTTCCGCACGACCGACGTGACGGGCGACATCACACTGCCGGAAGGTGTTGAGATGGTTATGCCGGGCGACAACATCACCATGAATGTTGAGCTGATCACCCCGATCGCGATGGAACAGCACATGCGTTTCGCGATTCGCGAAGGTGGCCGTACCGTGGGTGCGGGTCGCGTGACCGAAATCACCGCCGAGTAGCGGAAAACCTTTATCGGGTGACGGGCAGGAGCATTCCTGCCCGGAACCTGCATAATCAACAAGGACGAAACCATGCCAAGGGATATCATTACTCTGGCCTGCACGGAGTGCAAGGAACGCAACTATACGGGCACCAAGAACAAAAAGCTTGAGTCCGGGCGCCGCGAGGTCAAGAAATATTGCCCGCGCGATAGAAAGCACACGTTGCATCGCGAAACGAAGTAGTTGGTCGATTTTGAAGACAGGTCGGTAGTTCAATTGGTAGAGCACCGGTTTCCAAAACCGGCTGTTAGGGGTTCGAATCCCTTCCGACCTGCCACGCAGTTGAAACTGGAAAAAGCAGATGAATAAACTAACACAGGGTGTCGGGAACCTGAAGACCTTCCTCATAGAGGTGAAGGTGGAACTGGTGAAATGCGCGTGGCCCTCGCGCAAGGAACTGTTTGGTTCTTCGGTGGTGGTGGTTGTTTCCGTCATCATCCTCGGCGCGTATGTGGGTTTGTGCGATGTGGTGAACACGGGCTTGCTCAAGTTCATCATCCGCTAGTGGGTTCGACGGGAATAGGTTCTATTATGCTGAAACAATGGTTTATTCTACATGTACTTTCCGGGCACGAACTCAAGGTTCAGCGGAATATCGCCAGCCGCGTGCAGCAGGAGGAGATGGAGGAGATCATTGGCGAGGTGTTGATCCCCACCGAGAAGGTTTCCGAAGTAAAGCAAGGGAAGAAGACCACGGTCAATCGCAAATTTTTCCCCGGCTATGTTCTGATCAACATCTGCTTGTACGACGAAGGAAACGACTTCAATGAGCGCGCCTGGTACTTTATCCAGAATACGCCGAGCGTGATCGGGTTTTTGGGCGGGGAAAAACCCGCTGCGCTCAGCGAAGACGAGGTGAACAGCATTGTCCACCAGATCGAGGAGAAGAAGGAAACGGTGGCTCCGAAGGTGATGTTCGAACCGGGGGAAACCGTAAAGATTACGGATGGCCCGTTCCTGAACTTCAGTGGCATGATCGAAGAGGTCGATCCGGAACGCGGCAAGTTGAAGATCTCGGTTTCGATCTTTGGACGTTCCGCCCCGGTGGAACTCGAATATTGGCAGATTGAACGTACCGCCGAATAAATTTTGATAGAGGATAGTTATGGCTAAGGAAATAACAGGTTATATCAAGTTGCAGATCCCGGCCGGGCAGGCAAACCCTGCGCCGCCGGTTGGCCCGGCTCTGGGTCAGCATGGTGTCAACATCATGGAATTCTGCAAGGCATACAATGCCGCGACGCAAGACAAGGTGGGGTTGGTTGTCCCCGTTGTGATCACCGTCTATAAAGACCGCAGCTTCTCGTTCATCACCAAAAGCCCGCCCGCAGCGGTTCTGCTCAAAAAAGCAGCGGCCATCGCGAAGGGATCCGGTGTGCCGAATCGCGACAAGGTTGGAACAGTTACCCGTGCTCAGATCGAGGAAATTGTTGAGACCAAAAAGGACGACCTGAACGCAAACGACATGGATGCCGCAGTTCGCATTATCGAAGGCACTGCGCGCAGCATGGGAATCGAGGTAGAGTAAAATGGCTATGCACGGAAAAAAATATAGAAGTGTAGCGGAAAAGGTAAAGCACAACGCCGACTATAGCGTTGCCGATGCAGTAACATTCCTGCAGGAAAATCCTACCGCAAATTTCGACGAAACAATGGAAATGGCTTTTCGGATGGGGGTTAACCCGGGCAAATCCGACCAGGCCATCCGTTCCACCGTGGCGCTGCCGCATGGAACGGGCAAAGACGTCCGCGTAATTGTCTTCGCAACGGGAGATGCTGCAACGGCGGCCCGCGAGGCAGGCGCCACTGAAGTGGGCTTTGAGGATTTGATTAAGAAGATCCAAGGGGGATGGACGGACTTCGACGCCGCGGTGGCAACGCCGGATGCGATGAAGGAAGTTCGCAAGGTCGCCCGCGTGCTCGGCCCTCGCGGCTTGATGCCGAATCCGAAGACCGGAACCGTCACCGACGATACCGCCGCAGCGGTGAACCAGCTTAAAGCGGGCCGCGTCGAGTTCCGCATGGATCGCAACGGAAATATTATGGTTCCGTTCGGAAAGCGTTCGTTCACAGTGGATGCGCTAGTTGAGAATGCCAAGGCTCTGGTCGACGCCATCCACGGCGCGCGACCAGCGAGTGCCAAAGGCACGTATATCAAGCGTGCCACTATTTCATCAACCATGGGACCCGGCCTGCGGGTTTCCCTCAAGGAAATCTCTGGATAGGAAGGGTTGGAATAAAATGAAACCTGACAGCAAAGATGTTAGACCCGAAAAGAAATCGATCGCCGCAGAACTCGATGAGCGCATCTCCGGTGCGCTGTATATGATCCTTGCGGACTATGCCGGCATGGATATGCCGCAAACCACCGAGTTGAAGAAAAACCTGCGCGACAACGATGCGTCCTTCAACGTCGTCAACAACCGGATGCTTAACCGCGCCCTCGATGGCCGGGCCACCGATATACTCAAAGGCCAGACCGCCCTGATCTACGGGACCGGCGATGTGGTTGAAGTGGCCAAGGTGATCAAGAAATTTACCGCAGCAAACCAGAAACTGGCCGTCAGGGGTGGATTCCTTGAAGGCAAGGCCATCTCGGGACAGGATGTCGTCGAGTTGGCCAAGCTGCCTTCCAAGGATGTGCTGCGCGCCGTGCTGCTGGGTACCCTGCAGGCTCCGTGCTCCCAGCTGGTTGGTGTGTTGGATCAGAAGGTTGCATCCTTGGTATACGTACTGGATGCGGTGAAAACGAAAAAAGAACAAGAAGCGTAATAATTTATTAATTGGCAAGTAGTCTAAGGAGGAACGACAATGTCCGAAGAAACAGTAGAAGTAAAAGAAGAAGTGAAACTCGAAGGCAAAATGGCTGAATTCGTTGATTGGGTGGAAACCATCTCGGTTCTCGAACTCTCTCAGTTGGTGAAAGCCCTCGAAGACCGTCTGGGCGTTACCGCAGCCGCTCCGGCTGCCGTTGCTGTTGCAGCTCCGGCTGGCGATGAAGGCGGCGCCGCTGCCGAGCAAACCGAGTTTACCGTCATGCTGACGGCCGCTGGCGGCCAGAAGATTCAGGTTATCAAAGAGCTTCGCACCCTGACCGGCCTTGGTTTGAAAGAAGCCAAAGGTTTGGTTGACGCTGCCCCGACCGCCGTTAAGGAAGGGATTTCCAAAGAGGACGCCGAGTCCATCAAGGAAAAGCTCGAAGGTGTTGGAGCAACCGTAGAACTCAAGTAGACAACCCCTGTTTACTTGAGTTTCATTAGATTGCGCCACCCTTGGGGTGGCCATGTGATTGTTCCCCTTTGATTCCAAAGGGGAACAAGTGTGTTCTCCAATATAAACGAGGGTGCGGGATGGCTGAAAGAAAAAACTTTGGTAAGCTCACCGATGCGCTTGAGGCGCCGGACTTAATTGAAATCCAACTGGACTCCTACAAGGGCTTCCTGCAACAGAATATCGCTCCCTCCCGTCGCAAGAAGGTGGGATTGCAGGCTGTGCTCAGCGAGGCGTTTCCGATTGAGAGCTACGATGGGCAGATTGCCCTCGATTTCGTCAGCTACGAAATCAAGAAACCGAAACTGGCGCATTTGGAAGCGATTCGCGAAGGGGAAACCTTTTCGGCTCCGCTGTATGTGACGTTCAAGCTTCGCGAAGGCGAGGAATTGCGTGAAGACACCCTGTTCATGGGTGAAATCCCGCTGATGACGCGGAGCGGAAGCTTTGTGGTCAACGGGGCGGAACGCGTGATCGTCAGCCAGCTGCACCGCTCGCCGGGGATTTGCTTTGAATCGACCAAGCATGCCAACGGTTCGATCCTGCACTCGTTCCGGATCATCCCGGACCACGGTTCGTGGATCGAGGCCCAGTTCGATACCAGCGACCTGATCTACATCTATCTCGACCGCAAGCGCCGCCGCCGCAAGTTCCTGGCATCGACCTTCCTGCGCGCCCTTGGATATGCCACCGACGAGGAAATCCTCGGCCTCTATTATAAATTCGCAAGCTTCTCGCTTTCCAAGAAGACCTTCGCCGAAGCCGATCTCGAAAACCTAGTGCTTAGCGACGACATCATCGATGCCGACTCTGAGTCGGTGATCGGACGCCGCTACGACAACCTGACCGTGGACATGATCCAGCGCATGAAGCTGGCGGGCTACAAGAAGGTCGGCGTCGTTGACGTTTCATGGGATCAAGGCGTATTCCTCAAGAGCGTGCAGGCCGACACCACCCGCACCGTCGACGAAGCGCTTAAGGACCTCTATCAGAAACTGCGTCCGGGCGATCCGCCCACCACCGCATCCGCCCGCCAGATGGTCAAGCGCCTCTTTTTCGATGAAGCACGCTTCAGCCTGAGTCGCGTCGGACGCTACAAGATCCAGCAAAAGCTGGGCATCAAGAGCACCTCGCTAACGCTGGAGGTCGAAGACGTGGTCGAAGCGGTTCGCTACCTGCTGATGGTTCGCATGGGAACGGGGACGCTCGACGACATCGACCATCTGGGCAGCCGCCGCATCCGCACCGTTGGCGAGTTGCTGGAAGGACAGTGCCGCGTTGGCCTGGCCCGCATCCAGCGTCTGGTCAAAGAGCGCATGACGATTTTCGATACGACGGTCGACAACCTCTCCTCGCAAAAGTTGATCAACCCCAAAGCGCTTTCCGCCGTGATCAAGGACTTCTTTGGCCGCAGCCAGCTGTCCCAGTTCATGGACCAAACGAACCCGCTTTCCGAGCTCACGCACAAACGCCGCCTTTCCGCACTTGGACCGGGCGGCCTCAACCGCGACCGCGCCGGGTTCGAGGTGCGCGACGTACATAGCTCGCACTATGGCCGCATCTGCCCGATCGAAACGCCGGAAGGCCCGAACATTGGTCTGATCTCCTCGCTCTCGACTTTCGCGAAAGTCAACGAGTATGGATTCATCGTTACGCCCTACCTGAAGGTGGCCAAGGGCAAGGTCTCCAAGGATCTTGATTGGCTGACCGCCGACGAGGAAGAGCGCTATGTGATTGCGCAGGCCAATGCCGAACTAGATAAAAAGAGCTGTTTTGTCAACGACCGGGTCATGGTCCGTGTTCTTGGCGACTTCCGTGAAGTTGCGCCGGACGATGTGCAATACATGGATGTTTCGCCGAAACAGGTGGTGTCCATTGCGGCAGGCTTGATTCCGTTCCTCGAGCACGACGATGCCAACCGCGCGCTCATGGGCTCGAACATGCAACGCCAGGCCGTTCCGCTGATGAGGGCTGAACGCCCGTTTGTCGGAACCGGTATCGAAGGCCGTCTGGCCCGCGACTCCCGCGTATTGATTATCGCCAGTGACGATGGGCAGGTGGCCTATGCCTCCGCTAGCCGCATCATCGTTTCCAAGGACGGAACGATGCCGACGAAGAAAACGCCGGACAGCGAAGCCCAGACCTACGACTTGCGCAAGTTCATGCGCTCCAATGCTGGAACCTGTCTCAACCAACGCCCGTTGGTGAAGATTGGGCAGAAGATCGCCGAGGGCGATGTCCTGGCCGATGGTGCCGGAACGGACGAGGGCGAGCTCGCTCTCGGACGCAATGTGGTGGTCGCCTTCATGCCCTGGGGCGGATACAACTTCGAGGATGCCATCCTGATCAACCAGAAGCTGGTTCGCGAAGACGTCTACACCTCCATCCACATCGAAGAATTCGAATGCGGTGCCCGCGATACCAAGCTGGGTCCGGAGGAAATCACGCGCGACATCCCCAATGTGGGTGAAGAAGCGCTGAAGAACCTCTCGCACGATGGAATCATTCAAGTGGGCGCCGAGGTCAGTCCTGGCGATATCCTGGTTGGCAAGATTACGCCGAAGAGCGAAACCGAGCTGGCCCCCGAAGAACGCCTGTTGCGCGCCATCTTTGGCGAAAAGGCGGCCGACGTCCGGGATACATCGCTGAAGGCGCCTTCTGGAACGCACGGCATTGTGATGGATGTGAAAGTATCCTCCAAGGATCTCGCGCTCAAGGCCGCCAAGGACACCCCGGCCGACGTCAAGAAATTGCAGGAAGAGATCGCCGAGCGCCATGACGGCGTGGTGGCCCAGTTGACCGAGGATCTGACCGAATCCCTCTCCAACATCCTGTTGGGCGAAAAGATTCCATTGGATGTGATGAACACGGAAGCGGGCGACGTTATTATTCCGGCCAACCGCAAGATCACCAAGACGCTGCTGCGCAAGCTGGCGGCAAACTATGAGCATGTGGACATCGAGCCCAGCCCGATCCGCATCAAGATCATGGGCATCATCGACGAATACCGCACCAAGTTTGTGGAAGCCAAGGCCGACAAGGACCGCTCGTTCAACCGCGCCGGAAGCGGCGAGGAGATGGATGCCGGCATCGTCAAGTCGGTGAAGGTCTACATTGCCGAGAAGAAAAAACTCTCCGTCGGCGATAAAATGGCGGGCCGCCACGGTAACAAAGGGGTTATTTCCCGGATCGTTGCCGAGGAGGACATGCCGTTCCTGCCGGACGGAACCCCGGTCGACATCGTGCTGAATCCATTGGGCGTGCCTTCGCGCATGAACGTGGGGCAGGTGCTCGAAACCCATCTTGGATGGGCCTGCAAGCATCTGGGTATGCATGCCGCGACGCCGATCTTCGACGGTATTTCCGAACAGCAGATCCGCGACATGTTGGTTGAAGCCGGATTCCCGGACGACGGCAAGACCGTTCTATACGACGGTCGCACCGGCGAAAAGTTCGAGCAGCGCGTTGTGGTGGGTGTGATCTACATGCTCAAACTGCACCACTTGGTCAGCGAAAAGATCCACGCCCGTGCGGTTGGACCCTACTCGCTCGTCACGCAGCAACCGCTCGGCGGAAAAGCCCAATACGGTGGCCAGCGCTTCGGGGAGATGGAAGTGTGGGCTCTTGAAGCCTACGGCGCGGCCCACGCGCTGCAGGAAATCCTGACGGTGAAGAGTGACGACATTGCGGGCCGAACCCGTATGTACGAATCCATTGTGAAAGGTACAAACGTCTTGGATTCAGGCTGTCCAGAGTCATTCAACGTGCTGATTAAAGAACTGCAGGGATTGGGGCTTAACTTCCAGGTTAAGAACGAAGATGGCGAATCCATTTTCACAGCCTAGTTTCCGTTTTGTTCGGAAAACCATTTAGATTGCAGGAGGAACACGGTGGAAAACAAATCAAGCAGTGCCGCGGAAATTTTTGGAATGAAGCGTGATGATCTCAAAGACTACGCAAGCATCACGCTGGCTTCGCCCGAATCAATCCGTTCATGGAGCCATGGCGAGGTCAAGAATCCGGAAACGATCAACTACAGGACGTTCAAACCCGAGAAGGGCGGCCTGTTCTGCGAGCGTATATTCGGCCCGACCAGGGACTGGGAATGCTCGTGCGGAAAATACAAGCGAATCAAGCATAAGGGCGTGATCTGCGACCGTTGCGGCGTGGAAGTAACACTCTCGCGCGTTCGCCGCGAGCGTCTGGCGCACATCGAACTGGCCGTGCCGGTTTCGCACATCTGGTTCTTCAAGGCAACCCCGAGCCGCATGGGCCTGATTCTCGACATGACGATGCGCAACCTCGAGCGCGTGCTCTACTACGACAACTACATCGTCGTCGACCCCGGCGATACCCCGCTGAAGGAAAAGCAGTTGCTTTCCGAGGACGAATACCGCGAAGCACTCGATAACTATGGACTCGACAGTTTCGTCGCCAAGATCGGTGCCGAGGGTGTCCGCGACCTGCTTTGCAAGATCGATCTCATGGAGACCCTCAAGGCCTTGGAAGAAGCCATGATGAACACGCGTTCCAAGCAGACTCGCAAGAAGCTCGTCAACCAGATGAAGGTGATGGAAGGGTTTATCAAGAGCCATTCCCGCCCCGAGTGGATCATTCTGGAAGTGCTGCCGGTCATTCCGCCGGACCTGCGCCCGCTCGTGCCGCTTGAAGGCGGTCGTTTCGCGACGTCCGACCTCAACGATCTCTACCGCCGTGTGATCAACCGCAACAACCGTCTGCGCACGCTACTGGCGCTCAAGACGCCGGAAGTGATCATCCGGAACGAAAAACGCATGCTTCAGCAGTCGGTTGATGCGTTGTTCGACAACGGTCGTCACGGCCGCGCCGTTACGGGGCCGGGCAACCGCCCGCTGAAATCATTGAGCGATATGCTCAAAGGCAAGCAGGGACGTTTCCGCCAGAATCTGTTGGGTAAGCGTGTCGACTATTCCGGCCGTTCCGTAATCGTGGTTGGCCCGACGCTCAAGCTGAACCAGTGCGGCTTGCCGAAGAAAATGGCGCTCGTCCTGTTCGAACCCTTCATTATCCGCAAGCTCAAAGAACGCGGCATCGTGCATACCGTGCGTAGTGCGAAAAAGATGATCGAACGCGAGGTGGAGGAAGTTTGGGATATTCTTGACGAGGTGACCAGCGGCCACACCGTCATGCTCAACCGCGCACCGACCTTGCACCGTCTTTCGATCCAGTCGTTCGAGCCGATCCTTATTGAAGGCGAGGCCATCCAGTTGCATCCGCTCGTATGTACGGCCTACAACGCCGACTTCGACGGCGACCAGATGGCGGTGCACGTGCCGCTGTCGATCGAGGCGCAGGTGGAATCGTATACCCTGATGCTCGCGACCAACAATATTTTCTCGCCGTCGAGCGGGAAGCCGGTCACCACCCCGACGCAGGACATGGCGCTGGGTTGCTACTACATGACTTCCGACTCGCAACCCTACCTGATGGCGCGCAAGAAGGGGATCAAGAAATCGGATGAGCACTTGCACATCATGGGCGATTTGAACGAAGTGCACACCGCCTACGACGAAGGCGTGGTCGCGGTGCATGATCGCATCCGCTACCGCAACCCCGACTACCAGCGCGAGACCCGCTTTGGCGACAAGGACCGTTCGATCATCACCACCACCATCGGCCGTATCTTCTTCAACGAAGTCTGGACCGCCGAGCTCGGGTTCGTCAACAAGGTCGCCTCCAAGAAGGTGATCGGCGACATGATCGAGCAGTGCTACGAAATTTCAGGGCACAACGAGACCGTCAAGGTACTTGACCGCCTTAAGGATCTCGGTTACGAGTTCGCAACCCGCTCTGGCATGTCCATTGCACTCTCCGACATGATCATCCCCCAGGAAAAAGGCGATATGGTCGGCGGTGCCCGTAAGGACATCGAAGGCGTTGAGGCCAAGTATAAGAAGGGTCTCATCACCGAGGGCGAGCGCTACAACATGATCATCGATATCTGGACGGACACCAACGACAAGTTGACCAACCGCCTGTTCGATGCGCTCGAAAAGAACGACGACCCGCTCAACAAGCAATCCGTCGACGAACTCAACCCCGTCTACGTGATGGTCGACTCCGGGGCGCGTGGCAGCCGCCAGCAGATTCGTCAGCTTGCCGGCATGCGCGGCCTGATGGCCAAGCCGTCCGGCGAGATTATCGAACGCCCGATTCTCTCGAACTTCCGCGAAGGCCTATCCGTACTCGAATACTTCATTTCGACGCACGGTGCCCGCAAGGGTCTGGCCGATACCGCGCTCAAGACCGCGGACTCCGGATACCTGACGCGCAAACTGGTGGACGTTTCGCACGACATCATCGTGACCGAAGAGGACTGCCATACCCTGAACGGCATCGAAGTGAGCGCCATCAACGAGGGCGACGATGAACTCGTGGCGCTTTCCCAGCGCATCATCGGCCGCTCGGCGGCGGAAGACATCTGCAACCCGCACACGTTGGAAGTGCTGGTGGCCGCCGGGGAACTGATCGATAAATATTCCGCCCGCAAGGTGGAAAGCGCCGGTGTTGAAACGGTCGTCATCCGCAGCGTCCTGACCTGCGAATCCCGCCGCGGAATCTGCGCAAACTGCTATGGCAAGAACCTCGCGACCGGCCGAAAGGCCGAGCTCGGACAACCGGTCGGCATTATTGCGGCCCAGTCCATCGGCGAACCGGGCACACAGCTGACCATGCGTACGTTCCACATTGGCGGAACAGCGAGTTCGGTCTTTAAACAACCTAAGACCATTGCGAAATCCTCCGGTATCATTAAGTACGAAAACGTTCGTGCGGTGTCGGTCGATGGGAAGAATGTGGTGTTGAATAAAAACGGAAATATTCTCGTTCTCGATGAAGACGGCCGCGAACTCGAACGCTACGCTATGGTGATTGGAGCTCTGATCTCCGTTGAGGATGGCGGGGCGGTGAAAGCTGGCGATACGTTTGTCCAGTGGGATCCATACTCCGTCCCCATTCTTTCAGAGCACGATGGCAAGGTCGAGTTTCACGATTTCATCGAAGGCGTCACCGTCCAGAAGGGCGTCGACGAAGCGACCGGTGTTGAAGGTCTGGTGGTCATGGAGCACAAGGAAGACCTCCACCCGCAGATCGTGATCCGCGACAAGAAGGACAAGGATAAGGTAGGCTACTACTCGATCCCGGCCGGCGCGCAGGTGATGATCAAGGAAAAGGAAGTCGTCAGTGCAGGTTTCACGCTGGCCCGCACGCCGCGAAAGACGATCCGCACGAAGGATATCACCGGGGGTCTTCCGCGCGTGGCCGAGCTCGTCGAAGCCCGCACACCGAAGGAAGCCGCCGAGATTGCCAAGATCGAAGGGGTTGTCGAGCTGGGCGGAATTGCCAAGGGCAAGCGCAAGCTGATCGTCCGCGACACCGTTACCGGGGCGGAAGAGGAGCACCTCATCCCGATGAACAAGCACGTCATCGTCTTCCCCGGCGACTTCGTTCACAAAGGCCAGCAGTTGACCGAGGGGCCGATCGTTCCGCAGGAACTGCTCGAAGTCTGCGGACCGCAGGATCTACAGGAATATCTCGTGAACGAAGTCCAGGCTGTTTATCGTCTCCAAGGGGTGGAAATCAACGACAAGCACATCGAGGTGATTGTTCGCCAGATGCTGCGCAAGGTCAAGATTACCGATCCGGGCGACACGGAGTTCCTCTGGGGCGAGCAGGTCGAAAAGCAGACCTTCCAGGAAGTCAACCAAAAGGCCGTGGCCGAAGGCCGCCGCCCGGCGGAAGCCTCCCCGGTGCTGCTTGGCATCACCAAGGCCGCGCTCGAAACGGAAAGCTTCATTTCCGCAGCATCGTTCCAAGACACCACCCGTGTTCTGACGAAGGCCGCCACGCTCGGCATGGTCGACCAGTTGCGCGGGTTCAAGGAAAACGTGATCATGGGCCGCCTTATCCCGGCGGGTACCGGATTCCCGATGTACAAGGACATCAAGCCGGTCAAGCTCGGCGAGGAAATCTCGATCGAAGACCTGCTGGGAGGAGATCCGCTGGCACTTGGAGAAAAGACCGAAGAAATCTAGCGGCCATCAACGACCACGACGAAAGGCGGAGCCAACGGCTCCGCTTTTCTTTTTTGGTGCGCCCGGCAGGGCGCACCTGCTCGGAGGTGAAAGTCCTCTGCAAGCCCGATAGGGGGAATTGCTAGCTGAACGGCAACTGCGTAAGTCGCGAGGCTGCGTGGGAAGGAAGCCGCAGGCAAAGCACTCGCCTGACGAACAGAAAATAAGGGCAGGGGGCGTTAAGGCGCATTCTCGCGAAGCTGCCGAAGATCAGGAAGCATAACGATCCATGCGCTGCGGCACTCCTATGCCACGCACCTGATCGAGGCGGGGGTGAACATCCGGCTCGTGCAGCAATACCTCGGGCACGCTTCGGCGACCGGATGCTCGCCAACCACAAGAAGGCCATCCATGCCATCCGCAACTGCGGCACCGGCACGTTCGGAACCCATCTGTTCAGCTGCACGGGTTGCGGCGGGCTACATCAGGCCGACAGCTCCTGCGGCAACCGCCACTGCCCGACCTGCCAAACAGGCAAGTCGGACGAATGGTTGAACAAGCAGCTCTAAAAGGCGCTGCCGGTGAACTATTTCATGGTCACCTTCACCGTGCCCGGCGGGGGGATCGATAAACCGGGCAAGGAATGGAAGGCCTCGGGCGCCGCCTTCTTCGTGCATGCCAAGCCGCTCTCGAAGATCTACCGCGCCAAGTTCATCGAGCTGCTCAAGAAAGAAGGGATCAACGTGCCCGCCTGCGTCTGGGATCCCGACTGGGTGGTTGACTGCCGCCACGTCGGCAACGGCAAGTCCGCCTTGAAATACCTCTCGCAGTATGTCTTCCGCATCGCCATTGCACCCAGTCGGATCATCCGCGTGGCCGACGGGGAAGTCTGGTTTAAATACCGACGCTCCGGCGAAAAGAAATGGCGCACCTGCACGCTCAAGGTGTTCGAGTTCATGC